>NZ_JBVVOS010000007.1:0-273609 GCF_055807515.1 Bradyrhizobium sp. Kon69
CGATCGAAGCTGTTGTCTCGCATCTGAATTCTCCCCGTACAGGATGAATTCGATCAGCGAATTAGTGAACATGCACAATTGCGAGCGCAGCGAAGCAATCCAGGATCTTTCCGCGATGACAGTCTGGATTGCTTCGTCGCAAGTGCTCCTCGCAATGACGCAGACCATGGCGACCGTCGTCCGTCACGGTATCTCGTACACCACCATCTTGTCGGCGATGCCGCGCAGTGCGGCCTGCTTCTGGATCGGCCTGATTTCGCGCTGCTTGAGGACTTCGGCGACCGCCGGTGCATCCAGCACCGGGCCGGTGATGTGGATCTCCTGCGCGGTCGAGAGGCTCTGCACGCGGGCGGCGATGTTGACGGTCTGGCCGAAATAATCCTGCCGCTCGTTCAGCATCACCGCGAGACACGGACCCTCGTGGATGCCGATCTTGACGATGAGATCGGCAGTGCCGCGCTTTTTGTTGAGCTCGTCCATCGCCGCGCGCATCCGCAAACCCGCTGCGATCGCATGCTCGGGACGGACGAAGGTCGCCATCACGGCGTCGCCGATGGTCTTCACTACCGCGCCTTTTTCGGAGGAGATGATCTCGAGCAGCGCGTGGAAATGCGCGCGCACGAGGTCGAAGGCGGCGAGATCGCCGACCCGCTCATAGAGCGCGGTCGAGCCCTTCAGATCGGTGAACAGGAAGGTCAGCGAGGTGATCTGGAGCCGCTGGTCGAGACTGAGATTGTCCGCCTTGAACACGTCGCGAAACGTCTGGTTCGACAGCATCCGCTTGGCGGTAAGAAACGGCTTGCGCTTGCCGATGAGGTGATGGAGTGCCTCGGCCGCGATGAACACCGACGGCAGCACGCGCACGCCGGCCTGGTTTTCCAGCGACAGCCGCAGCGGGCCCGGCCGCATGGTCGTGGTTCCCGTCGGCGCCTGCACCCTGTTGTACATGATGGCGAGCTGCTGACGGTCCTTGGTCGGCTCGCCCTGCACGTCGATGAAATGGGCGGCGTGCGTCACCGGTTCGAAGATGATGATGAAGTCGTTCGGCAGCTGCAGCGACATGGTCGCCTTCTCGCCGGCCGGCAGCTCCATCGTATCCAGCGTCACCTCATTGGCGAGCGTCGCAAACGATTCCTTGTTGAAGTCGACGCCGGAGCTCCAGAACACCTGCTTGAAGTACTCCCACACCGGAAGCGTATCGGGATCATGCGCCGCAATGCGCCGGACACGTGAATTGACGGTGAAGGAGACTTCGACCTGATCATCGACGGACGCCTTGTAGCCGCAGGCGCACAGCGCGCAGTGATAATCGTCGGGCTTGAGCGCCTTCAGGGTGGAGTGCGCACCCAACACGCCCCCGCAGCCCGGGCACAGCACATTCCAGCCCAGATCGAACAGGCCGAGCCGCGCCGAATGCAGGAACGCCGAGATCGCGTGCTCTTCATCGAGACCGTGCTGCTTCGCGAAATCGAGGACATTGACGCGGTTGAGCTCGTGATCTTCGCCATCCTCGATGAGGCGCGCGATCGCGTCGACCACTTTCGCATCGGCGGTCTGCTTCAGAACGGAAAACTGGGCCTGGATGTCGCTCATGGCGTAACTCTATCTGGTGTGGATCACGCCGTCGGCCAGGCGAACGCCTGTCACCGACGCGTGATGCGGAACAGGGGCGAACGGTCCGGCTGGGTCGTGACGACGCCGAGCGGGATGACAGGGCTGGTATCGGCAAGCTCGACTCGGAACGCACCGATCAGCCGGCCCAGTGCCAGCACGGATTCAGCTTGCGCGAAGGGGGCGCCGACGCAGACCCGCGGACCCGCGCCAAAAGGCAGATAGGCAAACCGATCGGGCGCTTCCGTCGACATAAAGCGTTTTGGAATGAACGCGTTCGGCTGATCCCACAGCTTCTCGTGCCGGTGCAGCAGCCACGGCGCGATCATGATGATGTCGCCCTTGCCGATGGCGACGCCGGCCGCGTTATCCTTCTCGCGCGCGGCCCGGGCGATCAGGAAGGCCGGCGGATAAAGCCGCATGGTCTCCTCGATCGCGGCGCGGGTGAACTTCTGACGATCGATGTCGGCCATGCTGTCGAGGTGTTCGCCACGCGTCTCGGAGGCGATCTCCTCCTGCGTATCGGGATCGAGCGCGAGCAGATAGAGCGCCCAGAACAGCGCGGTCGCCGTGGTCTCGTGACCCGCGAGGATCATGGTCGCGACTTCGTCGACCAGTTGCTCGTCCGAAAAGCCCTTGCCGGTTTCAGGGTCGCGCGCCTCGTCCATGAGATCGAACAGATCGCGCGGCGGCGCGCCCTCCTTCTTGCCCATCTCACGCCGCTCGGCGATCAGCATCGCGACGAATTCGGTCCAGCGCTTGCGGAAACGGGCGCGGGCAAAATCCATCGGGCTCGGCCAGGACAGCGGCAGCACCATGTCGAGCAAGTACGGCCGCCCAAGCCGGGCTCCATACTCCATGACGAAGTTGCGCAAGGTCGGGCCATGGCGATCCATGCCGAACGAGAACATGGTGCGTCCGGCGATCTCCAGCGTCATGCGCTGCATGAGCTCGCGCAGATCGACCGGCTCGCTCGTTCGGGCGTCGAGCTTCGCGATGGTCTCGTCGAGCACCGCCGTCATGTGCGGAACGAGATTTGCCGTCGCACGCGGCGTGAACGCCGGTGCGAGAGTGCGGCGCTGAAACGTCCACGAATGGCCCTCCGCAATCAGAAGACCGTCGCCGAGCACGGGACGAAGCATGCGGATGCCCGCGGGGGTGCGCGAATAATTCTCGTAATTGCTGAGCAGGACATGCCGGATCGCATCCGGCCGGTTCAGGATGAAACTGTTGCGGAAGAAGAAGCGGCCCTCGATGACGTCTTCCTCGTAGGCGCGCTGCCCCCAGGTCGCGATCATGTTCCGCTTGATCACGGCAAGCCGGCCGAGGAACGACATGTCGTCGGGCGCACGCGGCGGGGTCGGAGGGACGATGGGCCGACGCACGCTGGCGATGTTCATGGCTCGCTCCCGCAGAGGTGACGCAGGCAATTAGCTAGTAAGTCAGCTCGGCAATCGCAATCCTGTTCTCGGAGGCAGGCCAGGTACGTGCCACAATTCGTTCTTCGCCAAATTGGGCCACGATGTTACGCCCGACCTCGCCGGCCGCAAGGCGCAGTGTTGCTGTCGAATCCGTGGGCACACCCGATTTGACGTCCGACGGCTCCTTGCCGTCGAGCAGCACCACGTCCCGCGGCAGGCCGAAATAACCGCGCGGGCGCGACATGATCACGACGGCCCCGGCGTCCTTGTCCGCGGGCCCGAGCGGACGCGCAGCGCGCAGATGCACCACGTCCGATGAGCGCGGGAAGGGCGAGCGGTAGATGTGCGTGGTCGGCGCATCCGGCGATGACAAGACGAATTCGAGCGACCAGGAAGGTTCGACCTGCGCCGGGCCCCAACGGCCGTCGGCACCGGTCTTCGCGCTGTGGACGGCGCCGCCGTTGCGCTCACCGGTTTCAGGATCGACGCGGAATATCTCGATGGTTGCACCCGCGACCGGGCGATTGGTCGACACGCCGCCGGGCGTGCCGGTAACAAGGCCGCTCAACTTCACGCTCTGCTCCGGCGCGATTGCGATGCGCGCGGGCTCGCGGCCGGCGATGAACTTGTAGATCTCGCGGAAGGCCCGAGGGTGAAACGCCACTTCGCGATGATCGAGGGCGCCGAGCACGAGGTTGGTGGCCCCCTTCAACTCCGGACCTTCGACGCTGACGCCGGTTGGCGTACCGGGCTTGCCGATGAAACGGCCGTCGGCCTGCGCGTATTTGTCCATGCCGTCGCTGCGCAAGGTGAGGAAGGCGACACCCGGTGTCACCTCGCTCTCGCCATCATTGAGGCTGCGCAGGAACGCGCCGCGACCGTTGAACTCGCTGTTGGGCTGGTCGTCGGTCGCGAACACGCCGTGATTGGGCGTGCCGCACAGCACGGCATGGCTGACATCGCCGGCGCCGCCGTTCTTGATGACGTTGCGGATGGCATAGCCGCCGCGCGAGCTGCCGACCAGTGCCACGCGGGCCGCGCCGGTGCGGCGCTTCAGTTCGGCTATGGCGGCGACGAGCTCGCGGCGCTGGTCCTCGGTCGAGGAGCGGCCCGCCTGCTCGACCTTGTCGTCACTTCGTGCATTGGGATCGGTGAAATTGATCGCATGCATGCGATCGCGCACAATGCCGTTGGATTCCATCCGCCACAAGGTCGTCATCCAGAGCGCGTCGTAATCGCCATTGCCGTGGACGAACAGGATCGGCGGCACTCCGCTCGGCGCGGCGGGGGAGGGTTGAGCCAATGCGCCCGTCCGCAGGCTCGCAACTGCGAAGGGCAAGCTGCCGGCTCCCTGCAAGATCATCCGTCGTGACAGCTTCATCTGTTCCTCCCCGGCAAAACCATCTCTTTGCACCGCTTATACCGGCCTAACCACTGGACAGCGAAGGACTTTCGCAGGCATCACTGAACTTGCCGGAATCGTCCAAAGACCGCTCCAAGACAACTTCAAGACAGCTTCAAGACCACTTCTGCCAGCCCATTTGGAAGGGGATATGACCGAGCAGACGAACCGCCAGAAAATTGCGGCCGACGGCATCATGGCGCCGCTGCGATACACCGTGTTCCGGCGCATCTGGCTCGCCAGCCTGCTCTCCAATCTCGGCCTGCTGATCCAGGGCGTGGGCGCCGCCTGGGCGATGACGCAGATGGCGGCCTCGGCGGACAAGGTGGCGCTGGTGCAGACCGCCCTGATGCTGCCGATCATGCTGATCTCGATGCCGGCCGGCGCCATCGCCGACATGTATGACCGCCGTATCGTCACCCTGATCGCACTCATGATCGCGCTGACTGGCGCGACAGCGCTCACGGTCCTGGCCTGGCTCAACTACATTTCCCCGGAAACGCTGCTCGTCTTCTGCTTCGTCGTCGGCAGCGGCAACGCACTGTTCGGTCCGGCCTGGCAGTCCTCGGTCAGCGAGCAGGTGCCGCCCGATGCTCTGCCGTCGGCCGTCGCGCTGAACGGCATCAGCTACAACATCGCGCGCAGCTTCGGCCCGGCCGTCGGCGGTGTCATCGTCGCCGCGCTCGGCGCGGTAGCGGCGTTCGCGTGCAATGCCATTCTCTATTTGCCGCTGCTGGTGGTGCTGCTGCTCTGGCGGCGCAACACCGAACCCTCGCGCCTGCCGCGGGAGAAGCTCAACCGCGCCATGGTGTCGGGCTTCCGTTACATCACCAATTCGCCGCCGATCAAGATCGTGCTGTTGCGCACGCTGGTGATGGGCCTGATCGGCGGCGCCATCATGGCGTTGATGCCGCTGGTCGCGCGCGATCTGCTGCATGGCGGCGCGCAGACCTACGGCATCATGCTCGGCGCTTTCGGGATGGGCGCCGTGGTCGGTGCGCTCAACATCCACGAATTGCGCAAGCGCATGAGCGGCGAAGCTGCGATCCGCGCCTGCACCATCTCGATGGCGTTCGCGATGGCCGCTCTCGCCGTGAGCACCGAGCCGGTGCTGACCGCGGCTGCCCTGGTGCTCGCCGGCGCGGTCTGGATGGCCGCCATCGCGCTGTTCAATATCGGCGTGCAACTCTCGGCGCCGCGCTGGGTCGCGGGCCGCTCGCTCGCGGCGTTCCAGGCCTCGATTTCCGGCGGCATCGCGATCGGCGCCTGGGGCTGGGGCCATCTCACCGACTATGCCGGCGTCGAGGTCGCGTTGCTGACGGCCGCCGGGCTGATGCTGATCTCGCCGGTGCTGGGGATCTGGCTCACGATGCCGCGCGTCGGCGCCCGTAACGAAGACGCCGATGTGCTGGCCGATCCGGAAGTCAAACTGTCGCTCACGGCGCGCAGCGGGCCGCTGGTGGTCGAGATCGAATACCGCGTCGCCCAAGAGAACGCCCGCGCCTTTCACAACGTGATGCAGGACGTGCAGCTCTCCCGCCAGCGCAATGGTGCCTATGGCTGGTCGATCGCGCGCGACATCGCCGATCCCGAATTGTGGACCGAGCGCTACCATTGTCCGACCTGGCTCGACTATCTGCGCCAGCGCAACCGCTCAACGCAGTCCGAACGCGCGCTGCATCAGGAGGCGATCGATTTCCACATCGGCCCCGATCCGGTGCGGATCCGCCGCATGCTCGAGCGTCCGTTCGGATCGGTGCGCTGGAAAGAGGAGACGCCGGACCAGGCCGCAAGTGAGGTGCTGCCCGTGGTCGCCACTGCGGCGGGAAGCAGCACGTAAGGTTTTGTGAGTCCGTAGCGACGTCTTACTGCCCGTGATCCGTCAGCACTTTGTCGCAGCCTTTGGTGAGCCGCGTACGGTTCTGCTTGAGGCAGGCGAGCACAGCCTGATCGCCATTGTTCATCACCGGGCGGCAGAAGCGCGTCACATCGCGCGCACAGGCGTCGTGTCCGGGCTGCTGCGCGGACGCAGCCGATGCAAACAGGATCAATGGAATGATGAAAAGAAATCTGGTCATCGCGTAATGCCTCTAACCCGGAAGATGTGCGGGCGAAGCTAGAGCGACGATCCCGAGGCCGCAACGGCTTTATTGACAGGCGGGCCTGCGCCGCCGCGTGGCCCCGGCTTGACGCCGGGGCACATCGCGAGGGGAGCTAACCGACGCAACGACGCTATCGTTGCTGTTACTGACTGTCTGTTACTGACTGTCCTGGGCGTCAGCGACCTTGCGTGACGCGCCGCCCTTGGCGAGTTCCTTGTCCATCACGGTGCGGCAACCGGCGCTCAGATCCGAACGATGCTTCATCATGCACGCCGTGATCTTGGGGATGTTCGGGATTTCCGACGAGCACAGGCGGAAAGCGTCGCCCGTGCACTGCTGCTGCGCTTCGGACGAGAAGGCGAAGCTCGAGCCGGTCGAGGCGATCGAGAGGATGGCGGCAAAGCCCACAGCCAGGCTGGTGTCGCGAATCTTGCTACTCAAGGACTTGGTGTTCAGAGACTTGGTGTTCAGCGAGTTGGTCATTTGAAGCTCCCATTGGCACCGCTGGAAGCGGGCCCGTTGTTGATGGGACTGACCATGCTCCAGCAAAACAGTTTCCACTGTGATGACGGTCACGGGAGGCCCACCCTCTGTGACTTCGGTCACGTTGGCGCACCTCGCTGAAATTCCTTCATATCCGCTGTCGTGTTGGTGTCACGTTAACTGTTCCTTCGCATTAATGGCTCGGCGAGCGGGAAATTCCGCCGGTTTGGTTGCGTAATTGGAAAGAATGGCGATGCGTAATGCGTTGGGCCTGATGCTGGCCAGTGTAGTTGCGGCGGTCGTGATTGCCGCCGGCGGTTGGTTTTATTATTCCTCGCGCGCCGACCAGGCCGCTCCCAAGACAATTGCCGCCCGTGCCGCCGATCAATTGCCGGCACAGGCGAAGCTCGCCGCCAAGGACGACGTTGCGACCACGGCGGCGATTGCGGCCAAGCCAGCAGCCGCCCCGGCGCCCGCACCCGCGCCGATGCCGGTGCAGCAGAAATCGACCTGCGCCAATCCCAACGCGCTCGGCGTCTCCCGCGTGGTCGAAATCGACACCACCGGCGGTCCGGGCTTCGGCTTCGATCATTTCAAGCAGTTCGACTTCCTCACCGACAAGGAGGTCGTGCTGACCTTCGACGACGGTCCCTGGCCGGTCAACACGCCCGCCGTGCTGAAGGCGCTCGCGGATGAATGCACCAAGGGGCTGTTCTTCTCGGTCGGCAAGCATGCGACCTACCATCCGGAAATCCTGCGTCAGGTGCTGGCACAGGGCCACACGGTCGGCGCGCACACCTGGTCGCACGTCAATCTGAACGGCAAGAAGATGACGGAGCAAATGGCCAAGGACGAGGTCGAGAAGGGCTTCAGCGCAGTGAGGTTTGCGCTCGGCACGAACCCCGCACCGTTCTTCCGCTTCCCGCAGCTTCAGCACAATCCGGCGATCGTGAGCTATTTCGGCACGCGCAACGTCGCGATGTTCTCGACCGACATCGACTCCTTCGACTTCAGGAAGGGCGCGACGCCGGAGAAGATCATCGAGACCGTGATGACCAGGCTCGACAAGCTCGGCAAGGGCATCATCCTGATGCACGACTTCCAGAAGCACACCGGCGAAGCGATGCCGGCGCTGCTCGCGCGTCTCAAGGCCGGCGGCTACAAGATCGTGCAGATGAAGGCCAAGACGACCTTCCAGACGCTGCCGGAATATGACGAGGCGCTGCTGAAGGACCTGAAGGTGCCGACCTCGAGCGCGCGTCCGATCGGAAGCGTGGTGCAGACGGTTTCGCAGTAAGCGCCGATCAAATCCAAAACTCTCGCGTCATGGCCGGGCTTGTCCCGGCCATATGCTTTTTGAGAGCCGGCATCTTACCAGTAGATACCGTGACGATGCAGTTCGCTGATGATGCGGCCTTCGGTCCAGCTGCGCTTGTGCTTCGGCTTATCCGCCTTGGCCGTCGTCTTCGCGGCGGGTTGGGCCGTCGTCGCGGGCGCTGAGGTCGTCGTGGTCGTCGGTGTGGGCGTGACGGCCGCCGCAGGCGCCGTGAGCGAAACCGCCGGCGGGCGATCGAGATATTTCGGAGCTTCGGCTGCTGGCGCTGCTTCGCTCACCTGCGTCGGCGCGGCAGCAAGTGCCGGCGCCGTTTGCTGAACCGAAGCCGGCTCGCTCACCGCGGACAGCGACAGGCTGCGCGGGCCTCCGGCCTGGGCAGATGCAGAGACCAGCACCATGGCGGCCACCAGAATGATCTTGCGCATATGAAATCTCCCCGTGTTTGGCGTGAGCTGGACACTAGGAGAGCCGATCGCGAGTTTATGTGATCACGATCACTCAGACTGGCGTGCGAGATCCGACGTGATGCCACGGTGAGGCAATGGCTGCGCTCGACCGGACTCATCTGCGCAGTGCGCACATGATGACCGAATGCGCCGGCCTGCCGCTCGCCATTCGCTCCGACAACGGCGTGCCCTTCGCCAGTCCCAACGCCTTGTTCAACCTCTCCAAGCTCTCGGTGTGGTGGCTCCGACTTGGTATTGCAATCGAACGCATCAAGCCGGGTCACCCGCAACAGAACGGACGTCATGAGCGCATGCACCTCACCCTCAAAAAGGAAACACCCGGCCACCGGGCGGCAATAGCTTGCAGCAGCAGGAACGCTTCGATGCCTTCGTCCGCGAGTTCAACTCCGAACGCCCGCACGAGGCCCTCGACATGAAATGCCCTGCCGAGCTCTACGTCGCCTCAGCGCGTTCCTATGCCGGCCTGCCGGAGCTGACCTATCCGTTCCACGATCGCGAGGTTCTTGTAACCGCGTGCGGCCGCCTTTGCCTGCATCGCAAGCGGATCAACATCTCAACCGTGCTGGCGGGCCAAAAGCTCGGCATCAAAGAGGTCGACGAGGGCATTTGGCTCGTCAGCTTCATGCATTATGATCTGGGATACTTCGACCTGGAGCAGAAAACCCTGCAACCTCTCGACAACCCGTTCGGCACGAGGCTGTCACCTATGTCTTAGGTACGTTCCGTTACCCATGTCTTCGGGCCGGACACTGGGGCGCTGGTGCCGCAAGAGGGATTCGAACCCCCGACCCCGTCATTACGAATGACGTGCTCTACCAACTGAGCTATTGCGGCGAACCTTGCCGGGGCCCGCGCGAGGCCGGTCCCGTTACGCGCGCTCCTGATATCGGGCATGGCCCGAATTGGCAAGGTGGCGCCGGCTTGGAAATGCCGCTCACCCGCCCCAGCGAGACCAGAATCCGCGCCAGCCGCCGGCCTGGGCCTTTGCATGGTCCCTGGGCGTACCGATTTGTTCCGTAAATTCATCGCTCGGACCCTCGTCGTCGATCCCGGGATCATCAGGTGCACGGACGATCGGGATGACGGCGGGAATGGGGGCTGGTGCGGGCTTGCCAAGGTCGGCGCGGGTCCGGAACACGGGCGTTGCCGCAGCCGGCGATGATTCGGCGATCTCAGGGGCCGGTTGGACCGGCTCAGCGGGCGCGACGACCGGCTCTTCCTTGGCGGCTTCCTGGACGACCTCCTGGACGGCCTCCTTTGAGATTTCCTGGGCCTCAAGAGGCGGCGAATTGTCCTGCGCGGCAGGCACCGGATCCGGCGCCGCGACAACCGGTTCCGCCGGGCCTTCGCTTGGGGCCGCCGTCACCCGCTTCGGCGGCGGAGCCGCCAGCATGGCTTCCTCGAACGCCGAGGATTCGATCATCGCGCCCCTGTCGGACGGAAGGCTAGCGACCGGCGTCTGCCACTGGAACGCGTCGAGGCGGCCAGTGACCGGGGACACCGGACGCCAGCGATCGCTGACATAACCGTCCGCGGTCCAGGCTGGATCATGGCGGGCGCGCACCGCGCGTAAGGTCCAGGCGCGGGCCCGACCGCCGTCACCATGCTCGGTACGCTCGATCTCCGCCATCAGCAGTGCCACGCGCTGGGTCGGATCGTTGACGTAAGGCGCCAGCACCGCGCGCGCACGGGCGAACTCGGACGCATCGATCGCGGCGCGCGCGATCGCCAGCTGGCCCTCGACATAACCAGCCTTGTCGGCAGGAATCTTGGCCGCAAGCGTCTCGACCCGCTGCAAGCGCTGCCGCGCGGAATCGCCGAGCTTCACATGCGCATAGGCATCCGCGAGATCAGGATGCGGATTGGCGAGCCAGGCGGTTTCCACCAGCTTCATGGCGCGGCGCACCTGATGGGCTTCGCTCTCGAATTTTGCAGCGAGCACTGCGGCCGGAACCAGGTTCGGCGCGAGCTTGACCGCCTGCATCACGCTCTCGCGCGCGACGTCGCGGTCCATCGTTTCCAATTCCAGCGCGCGGGCGGCGAGCAGCACGCCGCGCTGGCGCCGATAGGCCTGCTTGTCGATCAGGCCCGCGGACAGATTCGAATCGAGGATCGCGAGCGCGCCGCTCCAGTCGCCGCGCGCACAGCGGAAGCCGAGCACCGCATGCGAGGCCCAGGTCGAGGACGGCGACAGCTTGATCGCTTCCTCGGCGATCATCACCGCGCCGACCGCATCGTCGGCGCGCTGCGCCTCGATGAACAGGCCGCGCAGGCCGAGCAGGCGCGTGTCCTCGCGCTCGGCCATGGCACGGAAGACGCGCTGGGCCTCGTCGCGATTGCCCTCGAGCTGCGCCGATTGCGCATGCAAGAGAAGCGCGAGCGGATCGTTTGCGGCCAGCCGCCGCGCGGTATCGGCGTGACGACGGGCAAGCGCGGTGTCGCCGTGGCCGATCGCAAGCAGCCCGTGGGTAATGGCGTGGCGGCCGCGCGCATGACGCTTTTCGTGACGGCGGCGGCGCAGACGACCCGGAGCGCGCCAGACCATCGTCAGCAGGCTCCAGACCAGCACGACTGCCGCGGCAAAGAGGCCAAGCAAGAACACGAATCGGGGAAGCGTCGTTGTGGCGCGGAAACTGCCTGCGGTCAGGACGAGATCGCCGGGCTGGTCGGCAACCCAGGCTGCGCCGGCCGCCGCCAGCGCGATCAGGACGAGGAAGAGGACGATGCGAAGCATGACGATCCCTATACGCGCTGATTGTTGCGCGAACCTTTATTGACCAGGCTTGACGAGATCCGCCATGGCGGCGTCGGCGAACTTGCGTGAGGCGGCGAGCGCCGCGTCACGGGCATCGGCCTTGTCGAGCCAGGCTTGTGCCGGTGCACGATCGGCCTCGGGCAGCGTCTTCAACTCGCGCCGTGCCTCGGCGAAATCGTTGCGCAGCGCAGCCGCCGTCACCCGCGCGACGATGGCGCCGCGATCGTTGCCGACCCCGTCGGTCCGCTCGATGCGGACGAGTTTCGACGCCCCCGCCTGAAGACGCTCGACGATGCCGGTGCCGCTGGCCGGGGCTTCCGCCGGCGGCGACAATTTCGGCACGATGTTGAGGAGCTCGCGACTGAGCGCGACCGGCGTCGGAATGCCTGACGATGCAAAGGTGTCGAGCGGCTTCAGCATGTCCGGCTTTGCTGCCAGCGACCGCGCTGCGGCGAGCTGCGATACGTAGGCGTCGCCGTGGCGCACGGCGACGTCGAGCAGAGCCGCCGCCACCACATGGCGCAACGGTTTGTCGTCCATCGTTTTTGCGTCGGCGATCTTCTCGCTTTGCTGCGCGAGTTCGGCACGTTCGGTCTTGCTGGCACGCTCGAGCTGCGCGAGGCGGTCGTTGAGAGCGGCAAGATCGGGCGCGGCAGCAGACGGCGCCGGTTTCGCGTCGTTCGGGGTGCTCGCGGCCTTATCGGACTGCGCGCGCAGATTGGCGATCTCGCTGCGCAGGCTCGTTGCGGATTTCTCCAGCGCATCGATCCGCGCCACCATGGCCGGATCGGCGGCAGGCTTGCCCGCCTTGGCTTCGACTGCAGCAACGCGTCCGCTCAGCGCCTCGACGGCTGCGCCCGTCACTTGCGGAGCAGCGGGCGGCGCCTGCACCGCAGGCCATCCCAGCATCCAGCCGACCGCGATCACAATGGCGGCTGCCACGGCGCCGGAGAACGGAGCGATAACCCAGGGTGAAATTGACGGCGATACCGACGCGGACGCAACGGAAGATTCTTCCTCGGCAGACTCGGGCTGCGGCTCGGCATGAGCTTCTTCGGACTTTGCCTCTTGAGACGTTTCCTCTTGAGACTTTTCCTCCTGAAACTTGCCCTCTTCGGATTTGGCTTGCTCATGCGCGGCCTGTTCGGTCGCTGCCTCAGGCTCGCCCGCCACCTCCTGCGGCTGGGTCGAGACCTCGGTTGCCTGGAGGTCGATGGTGGGCGGGATGCGCTTGGCGCGGCCGGACTCGGGAGCCAATCCTGCGTCTTCAGGCTTGTCGTCGGCCATCGTGACGGTTCCTCACACTTACATGCCCTAAACGGACCCGATTGCGTCGGATTCGGCCCGACCTCTTACGCCAAACGGGTACGCAAAGCACGCTCCAAGGTGTCAAATAAGGCATTTTCGTCCGGCGTCGCCGCCACCAGAACCTGCGAGGCACCGGCCTCGCGCAGCACGCCGGCGACCGTCTCGGACAGGCAGCATTGCGGGATCGCCAGAGCCGAGATTTCGACACCTTCGCCCCGCGCGGCCTCCAGGAAAGCCCGCGCGCTGCGCCGGGAGTAATGCAGCACCGCCCTGATCCCATGGGCGGCAAAGCCCTCACAGACATCGCGCGGCAACAGCTTGACCGGCGCCATGCGATAGGTCGTCTGCGTGACGACGTTGAAGCCTTCGTCGCTCAGCTCACCGCCGAGGTCGCGCGACAGATCCGCGCCCGCAAGATAGAGCAACGTGCCCTTTTTCTTCAGCCGCTTGTCGCGCGCGCTCTGCATCACCTTGTCGCGCAGGGCGGCGGCATCGCCGCCGGCGATGACCACCTCGGCGAAGCCGGCATCACGCGCCGCGGCAGCCGTGTGCTCGCCGACCGCGAACAGCGGCAGCTCCAGGAGACCAAGGTCCTGCAATTGCGGCGCGACGGCACGGATCGCATTGGCCGATGTGACAATGACGGCGCTGTAGCTTGTTTCACTCTCGCCATGGAAGGCGACCGGCTCGAACTTGAGCACCGGCGCGAGCAGCACCACATGACCCCGCGCTCGCAGATTTTCCGACGTCGCCTCATTGTCGGGATGCGGCCGTGTGACAAGAATGGACATCGCTTGTGTTCCCGAACCACGTGGCGGTGGCGCTTTCACGAGGGACGGCCGCGCGTGACGATTGCGTTGGCCAACCCCGGAATGCTACCGGACGTACCAGAACTCTGCTTTGCGGATGAGCGCAAGGGGCGTGAGAAGGCGCAAATTGGATAACAATTCGCCAATGCTGGTACTGGGCATCGAAACCACCTGCGACGAGACCGCCGCGGCGGTGATCGAGCGTGCGCCTGACGGCAGAGGCAAGATCCTGTCCAATATCGTGTGGTCGCAGGTCGAGGAGCATGCCCGTTTCGGCGGCGTGGTACCGGAGATCGCGGCCCGCGCCCATGTCGACCTGCTCGACGGCATCATCGACCGCGCCATGACTGAGGCCGGCATCGACTTCGCCCAGCTCGACGGTGTCGCGGCCGCCGCAGGCCCGGGACTGATCGGCGGCGTCATCGTCGGGCTCACCACCGCGAAGGCGATCGCGATGGTGCACGACACGCCGCTGGTCGCGGTGAACCATCTGGAAGCGCATGCGCTGACACCGCGCCTGACCGACGCGCTGGAATTTCCCTATTGCCTGTTTCTCGCCTCTGGCGGCCATACCCAGATCGTTGCCGTCACCGGCGTCGGCCAGTATGTGCGGCTCGGCACCACCGTCGACGATGCGATCGGCGAGGCCTTCGACAAGGTCGCGAAAATGCTGGGACTGCCTTATCCGGGCGGGCCGCAGGTCGAGCGCGCGGCAGCTGGCGGTGATCCCGCGCGATTTGCGTTTCCGCGGCCGCTGCAGGGACGCCCCGACGCCAACTTCTCGCTCTCGGGATTGAAGACGGCGGTGCGCAACGAAGCGAGCCGGTTGGCCGAGATCACACCGCAGGACGTCAGCGATCTCTGCGCGAGCTTCCAGGCTGCCGTGCTCGACTCCACGGCCGACCGGTTGAGCGTCGGTCTGAAACTTTTCCGCGAGCAGTTCGGCGCACCGCGTGCGCTGGTGGCGGCCGGCGGTGTCGCTGCCAATCAGGCGATCCGCGGCGCCTTGCATGAGGTTGCGAGCAAAGCCGGAACACAATTGATCATGCCGCCGCCGGCGCTCTGCACCGACAACGGCGCGATGATCGCCTGGGCCGGCGCCGAACGTCTCGCACTCGGCATGACCGACACGATGGAAGCACAGCCCCGCGCGCGCTGGCTGCTCGATGCGAACGCGACGGCACCGGCCGGATACGGCAAGACACGCGCGGGATATTGAATGCCGTGCTGTCGCCACGCGCTCCGCTTCACCTCGCCCCGCTTGCGGGGAGAGGTCGGATTGCATCGGAGATGCAATCCGGGTGAGGGGGATTCTCCGCGAGTCTCTCTGTCACCGTCCTCTCGGAGACTCCCCCTCACCCCGACCCTCTCCCCGCAAGCGGGGCGAGGGAGTGGAGAGATCTGGCAATGACAGCGTTGCAATCGGTTTCGGTGATCGGCGCGGGTGCCTGGGGCACGGCGCTGGCGATGGTAGCGGCGCGGGCCGGACGGAACGTGACGCTGTGGGCGCGCAATCCCGAGCACGCGACGCGAATCGCATCGAGCCGCGACAATCCGCGGCTGGCCGGCGTGCGGCTTGCTCCGGAGATCGTCGTCACGAGCGACCTGGCGTTCGCCACGCGCGCGGATATGTTGCTGATCGCAGTGCCCGCGCAGCATCTACGCGGTGCTGTCAACATGCTGGCCTCGCATCTGGCTAGACCGGTGCCGATCATTGCCTGCGCCAAGGGCATCGAGCACGGCACCCATAAATTCATGACCGACGTGATCGTCGAGGCCGCGCCTCACGCGCAGCCGGCGATCCTGTCGGGTCCGAGCTTTGCCGACGATGTCGCGCGTGGCCTGCCGACCGCGGTCACGCTGGCGGCGAGGGAAGAAACGCTGGCCAACCACCTGGTGCAGGCGCTGGGCTCGCCGACGTTTCGGCCCTATCACTCCACCGATGTCCGCGGCGTCGAGATCGGCGGCGCCGCCAAGAACGTGCTGGCGATCGCGGTCGGCATCGCGGTCGGGCGCAAGCTCGGCGCTTCCGCCCAGGCCGCACTCACCACCCGCGCCTTTGCCGAGCTGACACGCCTCGGCCGCGCGCTCGGCGCACGCAGCGAAACACTCACGGGCTTGTCTGGCCTCGGCGATCTGATCCTGACCTGCTCGAGCCCGCAATCGCGCAATTTCGCGCTCGGCCTGGCGCTTGGCCGCGGCGAGCAGCCGCCCGCCGGCAAGCTTGCCGAAGGCGAATCCACCGCGCCGGTACTGATCGAGCTCGCGGCTTCGCAAAGCATCGAAATGCCGGTATCGGAAGCCGTCGCGTCGATCCTGACCGGCAGAAGCACGATCGACGCCGCGATCTCGGGGCTGATGGCGCGACCTTTCAAGGCAGAGGAATGAACATGGCGTACTGGCTGGTGAAATCCGAACCATCGGTGTGGTCCTGGGACCAGCAGGTGGCGAAAGGCGCCAAGGGCGAAGCCTGGACCGGCGTGCGCAATTACACCGCGCGCCAGAATCTCGTCGCCATGAAGAAGGGCGACAAGGCGTTCTTCTATCATTCCAACGAGGGCAAGGAGATCGTTGGCATCGCGGAGATCGTCAAGGAAGCCTATCCGGATCCGACCGACAAGACCGAAAAATTCGTCTGCGTCGACATCAAGGCCGACAAGCCGTTGAAGAGTCCGGTGACAATGGCCGCGATCAAGGCCGAGAAGAAGCTCGCCGACATGGCGCTGGTGAAATATTCGCGCCTCTCGGTGCAGCCGGTGACGGCCGAGGAATGGAAGCTCGTCTGCAAGATGGGTGGGATGTAGGCTTAGGCGCTGTAGCCCGGATGAGCGAAGCGATATCCGGGACTACTGCTGCGATCCCGCATGTCGCTACGCTCATGCGGGCTACGATATCGGAGCTGGTTTCTCCGACAGCGCAAACACCTCGCATGGCGCGGCAATGCCGCGCAGCGCATGCTCACCAAGCGCAACAAGAGGCATCTCAGTCTCCGCGGCGAGCGCGCCCGACACCAGTACGGTTCTGCCGAGCGGCTTGCACAATCCTTCGAGCCGGCTGGCGAGGTTGACGGCGGGACCGATCGCCGTGAAATCGAGCCGGTTGGCCGCGCCGATATTGCCCCACAGCATCTCGCCAAGATGCAGCGCCGCGCCGAACGCGAGCGGCGGCAGACCTTGGGCACGACGCTCCGCGTTGAGATACGCCATCCCGGCTTCGGCTGCGCGCGCGGCACGCAGCGCCGCGTCGCACGCTTGGCGCGGTGAGGCCCCGACCACCGGAAAGATGGCGAGCACGCCGTCGCCGATGAATTTCAGCACCTCGCCGCCGAAGGCGTGAACCGCGCCGGCGATGCGATCGAACCAGGCATCGAGCGCCGCGATGACGCCGGCAGGTGGCGTGGTTTCCGACAGGAGCGTGAAATTGCGCAGATCGGCATAGAGCAGCGCGGCCTGAATGGTCTCGCCGAGATCGCGCCGCAGGGGTGCCGCCAGCACCCGCTCCGCGCTGCGCTTGCCGAGATATGCATCCAAGGTCGCGCGCAAGGTTGCACGCGCGGCAAGCACCGCAAGGGGCGTCGCGGCGAAGCGCGCGGCCTGGCGCAATTGCTCGGTCTCGTCCGCGGTGAACGGACGCGGCCCGATCCAACCGAGCAACGGCCCGTCGGGCCGTCCGACCACATCTTCGTGCACTTCACCCTCCGCGATGTCGCGCAGCCAGCGGCGGCCGGCATCGTTAGGCGGGTCGGGCGCGAGGCCGCCTGGCGCGAAGCCGAGCGCTTCGATCACCCGGCCGTTCTCCGCGCGCCACAACCATGTCCGCTTCGCGATCAGCGGATGTGGCACCTCGAGCGTCAGGCTGCCTGCCGCAAGCGGCACGCCGTCGGCGACCAGATGTGCGCCGAGATCCGCGAGCAGGCGGTCGGCCCCGGTGCTATCGGCGGCGGCGTCGACAAGCCAGGCGAGTGTCGGCGAGAGGTGCATGGCCCGATCATGACGAACGCAGGCGGTCTTTGTCACGGGCAATCCTTGACGGGCCGCTCGCGTGCCGCCATGTCCCAGTGTCAGCCCAGGGATGATCGCCGATGACCGAACCGTTCATAGTGCGACGCGAGACCCAGATCGCCGCCCCACGCGCCACCGTTTTCGCTTACCTGACCGACCCCGAGAAGATTCTGAGCTGGATGGGTTCCGACGCGACCACGGAGCCGCATCCCGGCGGGCTGTATCTGCTCAAAGGCATCGGCCCCCGCGGCGGCGTCGCCCGCGGCGCGTTCCGCGAAGTCGTGCCGGTGCATCGTCTCGCCTATACGTTTGGATGGGAGGGCGGCCAGGAGGTGCCGCCCGGCTCGAGCCTGATCGAGATCGACCTGATCGAACGCGACGGCGGCACATTGCTGCGCATGACCCATAGCGGACTGCCGACCGAGGAACAGGCTGCCGCACACGCGACGGGATGGGCGCATTATCTGGGACGACTCACGACCGCAGCCGCGGGCAGCAATCCCGGTCCCGACAACGGCGTTCCCAGCAAGGCGTAGCGACGCCGGTCAGACCGCCGCGGTCGCCACCACCTGCTGCAAAAGCTGCTCGCGCCTGGCCTGCGAGCGCTGGCCCTTCATGGTCGCGGCGAAGCGTTCGAGGATGCCGTCCTCGAACGCGGTGACGATGGTGTCGTGAACATAGCTCTTGCGGCAGATCGCCGGCGTGTTGGAGAGCTGATCGGCAGCGCCGCGGATCGCCTCCAGCACCTGCTTCTTGCGGCCGCGCTGGCTGGTCGCCGGCGTGATCCGCGACAGCGATTCCACGACCACGGCAGATGCCATCAGCGTGCGGAAATCCTTCAGCGAGATCTTGATGCCGGCGATCTCGCGCAGAAACGCGTTCACCTGGGTGGTGCTGACCGCGCGCACGATCCCATAAGGATCGCGATACTGGAACATGCGCTTGCCGGGAACGCCCTGCAAAATGCCGATGGCGCGCACGAGCTTGGCCGCGTCGCACTCCTTGCGCACGGCCTTGCCGCCCTTCGCCTTGAAGGTCAGCACAAAGCTGTCGTCTTCCAGCGAGACGTTGGACTTCAGAAGCGTGGTGGCCCCGCGGGTGCCGTTGAGACGGGCATAGGATTCATTGCCGGGGCGGATCGCGGTGCGCGCAATCAATTCGATGACGGCCGAGAGCGCGAACTCGCGGGTCGGCTCGTCGCCCGACAGGAACGCCGAGACCTTGCGCCGGATCTTGGGCAGCGCGCCGACGAGCTTCTCCAGGCGATGCGCCTTGCGTTGCTCGCGGACCTTCTCCCAATCGGCGTGATAGCGATATTGCAGCCGGCCCGCGGCATCGCGTCCCACCGCCTGGAGATGCGTGCTCGGATCGGCGGAGTAGCGCACCTCGCGATAGGCCGGCGGCACCGCCATCGAATGCAGCCGCCGAATGGTGCGGGCATCGCGGATGTGGACGCCGTTGGGCCGCACGAAGGAATAGCCCTTGCCGCGCCTGATGCGGCGAATGGTCAGCTCATTCTGGTCGCCGAGCCGCAGGCCCAGTTCCTTGGCGAGGGCCTCGACCGTCGCCGCAGGCGCCGCGTCGAACGCTTTTTTCGGGCTGGGACGGCCGGAACCGGCCGGTTTCGGCCATTGTCCGAGGGCTTTGGCCAGTGCAATGGCAGCAGGATCGGCTGAAGCGGGCCGCAAAGTCCCGAGATTCTGCTGATCCATCATAGTCTTATGCCTTAGCCCTGTTTGTTATCGGTCAATGCCGCTGTTCTGATTTTTGTTCCAAGGGGTCTCGTTGGACCCGGGTTAGCCACTTAGGGTGTTCCGAACCGCATTGCGAGTCCCGAATCAGTGAGGGCGGTTTCTAAATACCGCTGCCGGGAGCATGGCGCTCTGCGCCGGCCCATTCCGAGGATCTCGGTAAAGACCCGAAAGCCCCCGTCGCCCTGTTTCAAAACTGCGACAGTCGCACGAAGCGGCTTGATCCTCCGCATGGCCGGCTGCTCGCCGAAGGTCCAGCTTGTGCACCTTGTCGGGTCCGGTTAGCCCGACGCATAATCGGTTCAACGATCAAGTCGGCTCGCCCGTGGTCTGTGCTCGGCTTGCCGTATGTGGAGGGAAACATGTCCGAGAAGATCTACGACGTCCCCACGGAATGGGCGAAGCGCGCCTGGGTCGACCAGGCCAAGTACAAGGACATGTACGCCCGCTCGATCTCGGACCCGAACGCCTTCTGGGCCGAGCAGGCCAAGCGCATCGACTGGATGCACGCCCCAACGAAGATCGAGAACGTCTCCTTCGCGCCCGGCAACATCTCGATCAAATGGTTCGAGGACGGCGTTCTCAACGTCGCCCATAATTGCATCGACCGGCATCTCCACAGCCGCGCCAACCAGACCGCGATCATCTGGGAAGGCGACGATCCCTCACAATCCCGGCACATCACCTACAAGGAGCTGCATGACGAGGTCTGCCGGATGGCCAACATCCTGCGCACCCGGAACGTCAAGAAGGGCGACCGTGTCACCATCTACCTGCCGATGATTCCGGAGGCGGCCTACGCGATGCTGGCCTGCGCGCGGATCGGCGCAATCCACTCCGTGGTGTTCGCCGGCTTCTCGCCCGACAGCCTCGCCCAGCGCATCAACGACTGCCAGTCCAAGGTGATCATCACTGCGGATGAGGGTCTGCGCGGCGGCAAGAAGGTGCCGCTGAAGGCCAATGTCGACGCGGCGCTCGCCAAGGCAGACGGCGTCGACTGGGTCGTCGTGGTCAAGCGCACCGGCGGCGCGGTCGAAATGAATCCCTCGCGCGACCTCTGGTACCACGACGCCGCCAAAATGGTGACGACGGAATGCCCGGTCGAGCACATGCACGCTGAGGATCCGCTGTTCATCCTCTACACCTCGGGCTCGACAGGCCAGCCCAAGGGCGTGCTGCACACCTCCGCCGGCTATCTCGTGTTCGCCGCGATGACGCATCAATACGTCTTCGACTATCACGACGGCGACATCTACTGGTGCACCGCCGACGTCGGCTGGGTCACCGGGCACAGCTACATTCTCTACGGACCGCTCGCCAACGGCGCGACCACGCTGATGTTCGAAGGCGTGCCGAATTACCCGGATAATTCGCGATTCTGGAACGTCATCGACAAGCACAAGGTCAACATCTTCTACACAGCGCCGACCGCGATCCGCGCGCTGATGCAGAGCGGCGACGCGCCCGTGAAGAAGACCTCGCGCGCCAGCCTGCGCCTGCTCGGCTCGGTCGGCGAGCCGATCAATCCGGAAGCCTGGGAGTGGTATCACCGCGTCGTCGGCGACGACCGTTGCCCGATCGTCGACACTTGGTGGCAGACCGAGACCGGCGGCATTTTGATCACGCCGCTACCCGGCGCCACCAAGCTCAAGCCGGGCTCGGCGACGCAGCCGTTCTTCGGCGTGGTGCCTGAGATCGTCGACGCCGACGGCAACGTGCTGGACGGCGAGACATCAGGCAATCTGTGCCTGACGCGGTCATGGCCGGGCCAGATGCGCACGGTCTATGGCGACCACGCCCGCTTCGAGCAGACTTATTTCTCGACCTACAAGGGCAAGTATTTCACCGGCGACGGCTGCCGACGCGATGCCGACGGTTATTACTGGATCACCGGCCGCGTCGACGACGTCATCAACGTCTCCGGCCACCGCATGGGTACCGCCGAAGTCGAAAGCGCACTGGTCGCGCATGAGAAGGTATCGGAGGCCGCCGTGGTCGGCTTCCCGCACGACATCAAGGGCCAGGGCATCTACGCCTATGTGACCCTGATGGCCGACATCGAGCCAACCGAGGATCTGCGCAAGGAGCTCGTCACCTGGGTACGCAAGGAGATCGGCCCGATCGCTTCGCCCGACCAGATTCAGTTCGCACCGGGTCTGCCAAAAACCCGCTCCGGGAAGATCATGCGCCGCATCCTGCGCAAGATCGCCGAGGACGAGCCGGGCAGCCTGGGCGACACCTCGACCCTGGCCGATCCCGGCGTGGTCGACGACCTCGTCAAGAACCGGCAGAACAAGAAGTCAGTCTGAGCCAGGACTCGTGCCCCGGACGCAGCGCAGCGCTCTTTAGCGGTGCGCTGCAGAGCCGGGGCGCATGCAACAGCAGACTCTGTGGCTTTCTGGGTCCGGCTCTGCGTCGCACCGCTTCCCGCTTCGCCGTGTCCGGGACACGAGACCCATCCCCGCGTTCGCGCTCCCCCGAACAACAGCCGTTCATACCCTCACGCACTTGTCAGGGCGCGCCCCGGCGGCCGGGCATCTTTCCGGGCGAGTGTTGTTTTCAGGTCATTTACTTTGTTTCGAACATTTCCTTTGTTCCCCTTGCTGGCTGGCCCTTGGCGGCCGTGCGTGGAAACCATCCGGTTAACAAGCGCGGTTAAGAATGTCCCCTGACAAGGACTTGCAACAAGGACTTGCGAGCCAGCGATTGCCGGTTTTGCGTAATTTTGGACGGTCCGTTCGGGGCAAGGGGAAAATCGATGTCGATGAGGATTGCTGTGGCGCTGGCCGCCACCGTCGGGGCTGGGGTCTTGATGTCGACGGCGGCGCAGGCGCGGCCGGAAATGGTGGGGACCCACCTGGCCGACTATTCGCCGGGCACCATCGTTGTCAAAACCAACGAGCGTCGGCTCTATCTCGTCCTCGATAACGGCCACGCCGTGCGCTACCCGGTCGGCGTCGGCAAGTCCGGCAAGCAGTGGGCCGGCACCACCCGCATCGATGGCAAGTACCGCAATCCGGCCTGGTCACCGCCTGCCGAGGTGAAGCGCGACAAGCCGAGCATCCCGGACGTCATCCCGGGCGGGTCGCCGCGCAATCCAATGGGCGTCGCGGCGATGACGCTGTCCGGCGGTGAGTATGCCATCCACGGCACCAACGTGCCGGGCTCGATCGGCGGCTTCGTCTCGTATGGCTGCATCCGCATGCTCAACGACGACATCACCGATCTCTACGGCCGCGTCTCGGTCGGCACGACGGTGGTCGTGACGCGCTGATCGCCGGCATCAAAGCGAGACGGCAAGAGCCGCGTCTTTCGACGCGGCTTTTTTGTTACCAGAAGCGCCAGCTCCGCGCGCACCAGCCGTCGCGATGACCGCCATTGTAGCTCCGCGCGTAGCCGCCAGCGAGCAACGCCGCCGAGACATTGGCCGTACGTTTGGTCGCGACGTCGGCGAGAACGCGTCCGTATTTGTCAGGTCCAAGATTGGTAATCGTCACGCCACCCTGCCCGAGCAGATCGCGCAATGCGCGGGCCGCGGCTTCGGCCTTGTCCAGTTCCTCCTGGCAGGAGGCTTTCATCTCAGGTGCATCGATGCCGCGCAGGCGAACGCGCGCGACGAGGTCGCGGCCGCCCTGCTGATGCACGCGCGCGAGAAAGGTGTCGCCGTCGATGGTGCGGATGACGTCGACGGGCTGGCGACGATCGAGATGGCCGCTTTGCTGGAGCACAATTTCGGCGTCCCGCGATTGACCGTCAGTCGCACGAGGGAAGGGCCAGCTCATCCCGTGCCGAAACGTGAACACCACGGCCACCACGATTCCGACCACGAACATCCACGGCAACAGGCCTGAGAACCGGCGACCAAACGGCGAGCCGCTGTACGAAGGCCGATACGGATGGCTTGGATCGAAGCGCGACATCCGCGCACGCTAGGGCTGAGTCGGGCAGTCCGGCAAGCGAGCCTCGCAAGGCAAGCTTCAGAAGTCGGAAGCGATGCCCTTGCGCTCCCAATCGCCATAGCGGGTCGGCTCGGGTCCTTTTGGCCCCTGCAACTCCTTTGGCGCCGCCTGGGCGTCATTTTTGGCTCGGACTGCCGCAGCCTGCCGGCGCGCTTCTGCCTCGGCCAGCGCACGCTGGGCGGCCGGCGTGAGCTGCTTGCGGTCGGGAACGGAAGGCTGGTCACTCATCGTCGGCCTTCTAGCGCGTGATGGCCCGCGGCGCGACGCCCAATAACGCATTCCTGAAATGGCTCCGAAAGGGCTGAAAAACCCGGAAGCGATTCTTACATTTGGCATATTCGCGTGCCAGAGATCGCCTCCTCAAGGCATGCGCCCATTACGGCGAACTGCCGCTCGCTCAGAACCTTGTTTCCGCATGCCTTCTCAACGTTTCGCTCCTCCATCCGAAGTGCCCGGTCTCGCGGCGCGGCGGATTGCCGCCGATATCGTCGACGGCGTGCTGCAAAAGCACCGCACGCTTGACGAGCAGCTCGACGGCAGCGGGGCCCATCCCGGACTGAAGACGCTCCCCGACCGCGACCGCGCGCTGATGCGTCGCCTGGTCGCTACCGTGCTGCGCCGGCTCGGCACGCTCGGCCATGTGCTGTCCCGCCTGCTCGACAAGGGTATTCCCTCCGACGCGCCGCGCGCGCAGAGCGCGCTGTTGATCGGCGCCGCCCAGATCCTCTGGATGGACGTGCCCGATCACGCGGCCGTCGATCTCTCCGTTCGCCTCGTGCAATCCGACCGGCGCGCCGCACGCTATGCCGGCCTCGTCAACGCCGTGCTGCGCCGCTGCGCCCGCGAGGGCAAGGCGCTGGTGGACGAGGTTGCGGCGCAGTCGCTGGACCTGCCGCCCTGGATGGTCGCGCGCTGGAGCGCGCATTACGGAGAGACGGTCGCAAGGGACATGGCGCTCGCGCTCAGCCACGATCCTTCGCTAGATCTGACCGTGAAGTCGGACGCCGCGCAATGGGCGAGCCGGCTTCATGGCGAGGTGCTGCCGACCGGATCGGTGCGGACGGTGCTGCACGGCGCGGTGACCATGCTTCCCGGCTTCGCCGAAGGACAATGGTGGGTGCAGGACGCCGCCGCCGCGCTGCCGGCCCGGCTGTTCGGCGACATCACGGGCAAATCCATCGCCGATCTCTGCGCCGCTCCCGGCGGCAAGACCGCGCAACTGGCGCAGGCCGGCGCCCATGTCACCGCCATCGACCGCTCGCCCGCCCGGGTGGCGCGGCTGCGCGAGAATCTGACGCGGTTGTCGCTCCAGGCCGAGACCGTCGTCGCCGACGCCGCGGAATGGGCCGGCCCTGCCGATGGCTTCGACGGCATCCTCATCGATGCGCCTTGCACCTCGACCGGGACGATCCGCCGCCATCCCGACGTATCCTGGCTTCGGCAGGAATCCGACATCGCGGCAATGACCGCGCTCCAGCGGCGGCTGCTGCAAAAATCGGTCTTGCTGCTCAAGCCCGGCGGGACGCTGGTCTACTGTACCTGCTCGCTGGAACCCGAAGAGGGCGAGCATGCGGTCGCCGCGCTGCTGGCCGCAGAGCCTGGGCTTCGCCGGGTTCCGATCGATGCGTCCGAGGTGTCGGGACTCAGCGAGATCGTCACCGCCGAGGGCGATCTGCGCACTCTGCCCAGCCATCTGCCGAACGCTGATCCCAAGCTCGGCGGGCTCGACGGATTTTTCGCGACCCGGCTCGTTAAATCCTGATTTTGCACTGGATTTTGCAACCACGGCGCTGATTCGCGTGGTTCAAGGTGGTGTCGGCCGTCCGATTTTGGGATTAATAAGGATTCGTCGGAATCCTCTCCCCCATCAAGGCAAGGCGTGTCGGTCGCTCAACGCAGACGTATCTCGACGCTGGTGATGAACCGCTTCGCGCGGAACATGCTCGCGCGCGCGAGCGGCGGTTCCGTCGCCCTGTCGCGGGTCTGGCCCGGCCGCGCCGACCGGCTGATCATCGCGCCGCATGATCTGCGCACCGCGGATGCGACCCGCGCCGCCGAGATCTATGCCGGCCGCTTCGTCTTCGCCGGCAAGATCGTCAATTGCCACGGCCGTTCGATCTTCGATCTCGAGCCGCCGTCGGAGGATTGGGAGGTTGCGCTGCTCGGCTTCGGCTGGCTGCGCCATTTGCGCGCCGCCGACACCGCGCTGACGCGCGCCAATGCGCGCTCGCTGATCGAGGACTGGATCGGCAACCCTGCCAGCAAGCGCCGTCCCGTCGCGCGACGCGCCGACGTGCTGGCGCGCCGCGTGATCTCCCTGCTGTCGCAGGCGCCGCTGGTGCTCAACGATACCGACAACAAATTCTACCGCCGCTATCTGCGCGCGCTGGCGCGTGAAATCCGCTTGCTGCGCTACACCATGGTCAACATTCCCGACGGGGTGCCGAAGCTCCAGGTTCTGATCGCGCTATGCTATGCGGCGCTGTGCCTCGCCAATCAGGCAAGTCACATCCGCAGCACCTCGAAAAAGCTCTCGGATGAATTGCAGCGGCAGATCCTGCCCGACGGCGGGCATGTCTCGCGCAACCCGGGCGCGCTGATCGAGCTCTTGATCGACCTGCTGCCGCTGCGGCAGACCTTTGCCGCGCGCAACATCGCGCCGCCGCCCGCGCTGCTCAACGCGATCGACCGCATGATGCCGATGCTCCGCTTCTTCCGCCACGGCGACGGCAATTTCGCGCTGTTCAACGGCATGAGCGCGACGCCCTCTGACCTGCTCGCGACGCTGCTTGCCTATGACGACACCCACGGCGCGCCGATGTCGAACATGCCGCATACCGGTTTCCAGCGCCTCGATGCCGGCCAGACCACGCTGATCATCGACACCGGCCCGCCGCCGGCGGCCGGCGTCAGCCACGACGCCCATGCCGGCTGCCTGTCGTTCGAACTATCCTCCGGCATCAGCCGTATCGTCACCAATTGCGGCATGCCGACCACGGGCCGCGACAATTGGCGGCCGTTCGCACGCGGCACGGCGGCGCATTCGACGCTGACCTATCACGACACCTCGTCATGCCAGTTCGTGGAGATGTCGGCGATGAAGCGGCTCTTGCACGGTGCTCCGGTCACCAGCGGCCCCGTCGAGGTCGAGAGCTATCGCGAAATCGTGCAGAACGGCACGCTGCTGACGACGTCGCATGACGGTTACCTGACAAAATTCGGCGCGATCCATCGCCGCGTGCTGATGATCGCCAATGACGGCGCACGCATCGACGGCGAGGACACGCTGTCGCCGCCGCAAGGCGGACGCTTCAAGGGTCCGGATGCCGATTTCGCGCTGCGATTCCATCTGCACCCGGCGGTGAAGGCGAGCCGGCTTTCCGATGCCCGCGGCGTCATGCTGGTGCTGCCGAACCGCGACGTCTGGACCTTCGAGGCGCTCGACGACAAGGTCGAGCTGGAGGACAGCGTATCCCTCGCCGGCAATGACGGCCCGCGCCGCACCGCGCAGATCGTGATCCGTCAGGATGCGCGGCAGGCGCCCTCGATCCGCTGGAGTTTTGTCCGCTCCACCGCCTCGCCGGCGATCACGAATGCCCGCAGAAATGCGCGGCGGGAGCCGGAACTTCCGCTGTAGACGCATGTGATTCGGCCCGATCTGAACGTTGTGAAAGCGACCGAAAACTGCTATCGAGCCCTCGCTCGCGCGACTGGCGACCTTGGATGGAGCACCATCGGGAAGCGCGAGACTGAGAAGCCGCGCGCCTGGGCATAGACACTCCTTCAGACAGAGGATCTTGCTCATGACTGACCATCCCCGCCGCGTCACCCGCGCCCTTCTCTCCGTTTCCGATAAGACTGGCCTGATCGAATTCGCGAAGGCGCTTGCCGCGCACGATGTCGAGCTGGTCTCGACCGGCGGCACCGCGAAGGCGATCGCCGCGGCCGGCCTCGAGGTGAAGGACGTCTCCGAACTGACCGGCTTCCCCGAAATGATGGATGGCCGCGTCAAGACGCTGCATCCGAAGGTGCATGCCGGCCTGCTCGCGATCCGCGACAACAAGGACCATGCGGAAGCGATGACGGCGCATGGCATCGCGCCGATCGATCTGCTCGTCGTCAATCTCTATCCGTTCGAGGCGACCGTCGACAAAGGCGCGGGCTTCGAGGATTGCATCGAGAACATCGATATCGGCGGCCCCGCGATGATCCGCGCCGCCGCGAAGAACCATGACGACGTCGCCGTCGTGGTCGAGGCGCAGGACTATCAGGCCGTGCTCGACGAGCTCGCCGCCAACAAAGGTGCGACCACGCTGAAGTTGCGTCGGCGCCTTGCCGCCAAGGCTTACGCGCGCACTGCCGCCTATGACGCCGCGATCTCGAACTGGTTCAATCGCCAGCTCGAGATCGACGCGCCCGATTTCCGTGCCTTCGGCGGCCGGCTGATCCAGTCGCTGCGCTATGGTGAGAATCCGCACCAGACCGCGGCGTTCTATGCGACGCCCGACAAGCGGCCGGGCGTCTCGACCGCGCGGCAGCTCCAGGGCAAGGAGCTCTCCTACAACAACATCAACGACACCGACGCGGCCTATGAATGCATCGGCGAGTTCGACGCCAAGCGCACCGCGGCCTGCGTGATCGTCAAGCATGCCAATCCCTGCGGCGTCGCGGAGGGCTCCGACCTGGTCAGTGCCTACCGCAAGGCGCTGGCCTGCGATTCCACCTCGGCGTTCGGCGGCATCATCGCGATGAACCGGGCACTCGATGCCGACACCGCGCGCGAGATCACGAAGATCTTCACCGAGGTGATCATCGCGCCCGACGCAAGCGAGGAAGCGATCGCCATCATCGGCGCGCGCAAGAACCTTCGGCTTCTGCTCGCCGGCAGCCTGCCCGATCCGCGCGCGCCCGGCCTCACCGCCAAGACGGTGGCGGGCGGTCTCCTCGTGCAGAGCCGCGACAACGCCGTGGTCGACGACATGACGTTCAAGGTCGTGACCAAGCGTGCGCCAACGGATGCCGAGATGCGCGACCTGAAGTTTGCTTTCCGTGTTGCAAAACACGTCAAGTCCAACACCATCATCTACGCCAAGGATCTCGCCACCGTCGGCATCGGCGCCGGCCAGATGAGCCGGGTCGATTCAGCGCGGATTGCGGCACGCAAGGCTCAGGATGCGGCCGCCGAGCTGAAGCTCGCCGAACCGCTCACCAAGGGCTCGGTGGTGGCGTCGGATGCGTTCTTCCCGTTTGCCGACGGCATGCTCGCCTGCATCGAGGCCGGCGCCACCGCCGTGGTGCAGCCCGGCGGCTCCATGCGCGACGACGAGGTCATCAAGGCCGCCGACGAGCATGGCATCGCCATGGTGTTCACGGGCACGCGGCATTTCAGGCATTGATCGATTGGCGTACGGGCGATTCCATCGAATTCGTCATTGCGAGCGCAGCGAAGCAATCCAGAATCTTTCCGCAGAGAAAGCCTGGATCGTTCGTCGCTTCGCTCCTCGCAATGACGGGAATGGATCGCGGTAGTGCGGCTACTCCCGCACCCGCATCAACAGCGCCAGCCCTGCGACGAAGAACACCACCAGCACGGCCATGCCGGCCTTCTGGCTCGCCGTCACCGCGGTGATCACGCCGATCAGCAGCGGGCCGATGAAGGACGTCACTTTCCCCGTCAGTGCGAACAGACCGAAATACTGCGCGATGCGGTCCTTCGGTGCGAGACGGATCAGGAGCGTGCGTGAGGCGGCTTGCAGCGGACCGCCGGCTGCACCGATCAGGCAACCCAGCACCAGATAAGCGCGCTCTGACGCAGCGGCGAACAATCCGCCACCGGGCGCGGGCGGCGCGACCTTGATGAAGAAGATCGAATCCTTGTCGACCAGCAGGATCGCCGCCAGAGCCAGCAGCAGGATCAGCATGCTGCCGGCGATCACGCGCTTCGGCCCGAAGCGATCGTCCAGCTTGCCGCCTAACCACGCCCCGAACGCACCGGCGATCGCGAGCATGATGCCAAACGTGCCGATCTGGATCGTGTGCCAACCGAACGTGCCCGCAGCATAGATGCCGCCGAAGGCAAACAGCGACACCAGACCGTCGGTGTAGATCATGTTGGCGAGCAGAAAAGCCGCGAGCGATTTCTGCTGCGGCAACCCCTTGATCGATTGCTTCAGCTCCGACAAGCCTTCGTGCAGCGCCTCGCGCACCGGGCGCTTCGCCGGATAGTCCGGCGTGAACAGGAACATCGGCGTCACGAAAATGATGAACCAAAGCCCGGTCAACGGTCCGGCGGCGCGATCGCCCTGATGACTGACGGGATCGAGCCCGAACAGAGGCGTGAAGCCGAGCAGCGTGCGGCCAGTCTCGGGATTCGCGGCGAGCAGGCCGAGCACGATGATCAGGCTGACGATGCCGCCGACATAACCCGTCGCCCAGCCGGTGCCGGAGAGCCGCCCGATGCGCTCCGGCGGCACCAGCGTCGGCATCATCGCATTGTTGAAGAGAGTGGCGAATTCCGCGCCAACGCTGGCGAGCGCGACCGCGGTGAGCAGCGGCGGAATGATCGAGGGATCGCCGGGCTTGCCGATCCACAGCGTGCAGGATGCCAGCACCAGCACGGCGCCGAATCCGGCGATCCATGGTTTCCTGCGGCCCGAAGCATCGGCGATAGCCCCCAGCACCGGCGACATCAACGCGATCGCGAGGCCCGCGGCAGCCATCGCAAAGCCCCACAGCGATTGCCCGGCGGCGGGATTCGGCGCAATGCCGGTGGCGAAATAGGGCGCGAACACGAAGGTCGTGATCAGCGTGAAATAGGGCTGCGCGGCCCAGTCAAAGAAGATCCAGCTGACGACGGCGCTGCGCGGCGGATAGGTCCGCTGCGCGCCGGCGATGCGCGCATCCGGGGCGGTCGTCGTCACTGCACAATCCTCATCACGAACAGTTTTGCCTCTGTCGGGGCAAACCGTATAGCATTGCAGCGCTGCATGTGAACTGCCCATGGCCATTGCGGAAGTTTGATGATGTCGTCTTTCTCGACACGGCGGACATTTTTCGCCTTCCTTGCCACTCTGGCGTTCGGACTTCCGGCCGCGACCGCGCAGGATGCGCGGCGGGCCTATGTGCCGCCCGCGCTCGACACGGTGCATGCCGTTCCCGCCGAGCACAGCATGGTCGTGGCGCAGGAGAAAATCTCCGCGCAGGTCGGCGCCGACATCCTGCGGCGCGGCGGCAATGCCGTTGACGCCGCGGTCGCGACCGGCTTTGCGATGGCCGTGACCTATCCGCGGGCCGGCAATATCGGCGGCGGCGGCTTCATGGTGATTCATTCCACGGAGCGCAACGAAGACATCACGATCGACTATCGCGAGACCGCGCCGGCTGCGACCACGCCGCAGATTTTCCTCGACGCCGACGGCAAGCCCGACGCGGCGAAGTCGCGAGATTCCGCGCTCGGCGTCGGCGTGCCCGGCACTGTCGCGGGTCTTGCGCTGGCGCTGGAAAAATATGGCTCGGGCCGGTTCACGCTGGCGCAACTGCTCGAGCCCGCGATCGCGCTCGCCCGCGATGGCTTCCTCGTCGGCGACGACATTGCCGACACGCTGCCGGGCTGGCACAAGCGGCTGGTGCGTTGGCCCTCCTCGGCCAGGATCTTCTCGCGGCCCGATGGCACGCCGCTCGGCGAAGGCGACAGGCTGGTGCAGAGCGATCTCGCCGAAACGCTGTCGGCTGTCGCCGCACAGGGCCCGCGCGGTTTCTATGAGGGGCCGGTCGCGGAAAAACTCGCCAAGGCCGTGACTGACGCGGGCGGCATCATGACGCCGGCCGATTTGAAATCCTATCAGGCGGCCATCCGCGCGCCGGTGCGCGGCACCTATCGCGGCTATGACATCGTGTCGATGCCGTTGCCGTCGTCGGGCGGCGTGGTGCTGGTGGAGACGCTCAATATTCTCGAAGGGTTTCAGCTCGCCGATCTGAAGCAGGGATCGCCGGCCTCGCTGCATCTGCTGATCGAGGCCATGAAGCGCGCTTATGCGGACCGGGCGCGCTATCTCGGCGATCCCGCCTTCGTCAACGCGCCGATCGGGACGCTCACCGCCAAAGACTACGCCGCGAAGCTGCGGGCAACCATCTCCGCCGATCGCGCCACGCCGTCGAAACAGCTCGTTTCCACCGCGACCTCACCGCATGAGGGCAGCAACACCACGCATTTTTCCGTCGTCGACGGCAGCGGTAACGCGGTCAGCAACACCTATACGCTGAACTTCAGCTACGGCCTCGGCCTCGTCGCCGACGACACCGGCGTGCTGCTCAACAACGAGCTCGACGATTTCACCGCGGCGGTCGGCGCTTCCAATGCCTATGGCCTTGTCGGCTTCGAGGCCAATTTGCCCGGGCCGGGCAAGCGGCCGCTGTCCTCGATGTCGCCGACCATCGTCCTGAAGGACGGCAAGCCGGTTCTGGTGACGGGCTCGCCCGGCGGCAGCCGCATCATCTCGACCGTGCTCCAGGTGATCGTCAACGTCCTCGATTACAAAATGGACGTCGCGGCTGCCGTGGCCGCACCGCGGCTACATCACCAATGGTTGCCCGACGAGGTCCGGGTCGAAAGCGGCTTCCCGGATCATGTGCTGCTCGAGCTGAAAGCGATGGATCATCTCATCGTCGCGCCGATGGGGCAGACATCGGCGAATTCGATCGCGGTGACTGGCAACGGTCCGCTCGGCGCGCCTGATCCGCGCAGCCGAGGTGCGGAAGCAGCGGGGCAGTAGCTCTGTCCTTGCATGGCGCGAGGGCCGACGGCCGGCTTGCGCGCGCCGCCGCGCGTGCTACCACCGCGAGGCCAGAAGAAACTGCCAAAGAAAACACGGTCGGGAAACGCACATGACCACAGTTGATCCGAACCAGCGCATCGAACGCGCCGAGATCGAGGACACGAGCCTTCTTGCCTTCTACCGCGACATGAACGCGCCGGAGCGGCGGACGTTCTGGGCCTGCGCCGCAGGTTGGGCGCTCGACGGCATGGACTTCATGATCTATCCGCTGGTGATCGGCACCATCATCGCGCTGTGGAAGGTCGATGCGGGATCGGCCGGGCTCGCTGGCACCGTGACGCTGCTGGCCTCCGCCATCGGCGGCTGGCTCGGCGGCTATCTCTCCGATCATATCGGCCGGGTCAGAACGCTCCAGATCACCATCATCTGGTTCTCGTTGTTCTCGCTGGTCTGCGCGGTCGTGCAGAATTTCGAACAGCTCCTGATCGCACGCGCGGTGCTGGGCCTCGGCTTCGGCGGAGAGTGGGCGGCGGGCGCCGTACTGATGGGTGAAGCGATCCGGCCGCAATATCGCGGGCGTGCGGTCGGCTCGGTGCAGTCGGGCTGGGCCGTCGGCTGGGGCCTTGCAGTGCTGTCGCAGGCGATCCTGTTCTCGGCTTTGCCAGCGGAGACGGCGTGGCGCTGGATGTTCGTGATCGGCGCGCTGCCGGCGCTGCTGGTGTTCTACATCCGCCGCTCCGTGACCGAGCCGGAGATCGCGGCTGAGGCCCGCGCCAAGCAGGCCGCGAGCGGCAATCGCCCGGCGCTCTGGGAAATCTTTTCAGGCCCGATCCTGAAGACCACGATCCTGGCGTCGCTGATGGCGACGGGCTGCCAGGGCGGCTACTACGCCGTCACCTTCTGGGTGCCGCAGTTTTTGACCAAGGAGCGGCATCTGTCGATCGTCGGCTCGACCGGCTATCTCTCGACGCTGATCATCGGCTCCTTCATCGGCTATCTCACTGGCGCCTGGCTCGCCGACCGGATCGGACGGCGCAATCTCTTTTTGACCTTCTCGATCGGCGCCATCGCGGTTGTGCTGCTTTACACGCAGCTGCCGCTCACCAACGAAATCCTGTGGGTGCTCGGCTTCCCGCTCGGCTTTTTCGCCTCGGGCTATTTCTCCGGCGTCGGCGCATTCCTGACCGAGCTTTATCCGACGCGGCTGCGCGGCTCTGGCCAGGGGTTCTGCTACAATTTCGGCCGCGGCATCGGCGCGCTGTTTCCGTTCCTGGTCGGAGCGCTGTCGGCGACGACGTCGCTTGCGAATGCGATCGCGATCTTCGCGGTGGCGGCTTACGCGCTGTTCTTCATCGCCGCCTTCGCGCTGCCGGAGACGCGCGGGCGCGTGCTGCACGCGGACTGATGCAGGCTAGCTATCGTCCGACCTGATACGGCCCGCCCTTTTCAAGGGCGCGGCTGTATGCTGGCCGCGCGTGAATGCGCTCCAGGAACGCCATCGCCTTGGGATGGCCGAGCTCGAGCCCGCCGCGCGCTTGGGCTGCTTCGAGCGGAAAGCTCATCTGGATGTCCGCGGCGGTGAACTCGTTGCCGGCGAACCACTCGCTCTTGGCAAGCTCGCCTTCCCAATAATCCATGTGCTGCTTGAGCTGCGGATTGACCAATGCGGTGAGCGCCTGGTTCGAAACCTTGCGCACCAGCGGGCGGAGCAACGCCGGGGCGCGCTTCGGCATCAGCGTGAACAGCAGCTTGAGCAGCAGCGGCTGCATCGCCGAGCCCTCCGCATAGTGCAGCCAATAGGTGAAGCGCAGCCGCTCCGGCGTGTTCGGCGGCGGGACCAGCCGGCCGTTGCCGTAGGTGGCGATGAGATATTCGGTGATCGCGCCGGACTCGGCGATGGTGTTGCCGTTGTCGGTGATAACGGGCGACTTGCCGAGCGGATGGATGGCGCGGAGCTCCTTCGGCGCGCGCATGTCCGGCTGGCGCTGATAGCGCACGATCTCGTAGGGCACGCCCAACTCCTCGAGCAGCCACAGCACGCGCTGCGAGCGGGAATTGTTGAGGTGATGAACGGTCAGCATCGCGTGGTCCCCGGGGGCTTGGCATGGTCGATCGGCCGCGCGTTCGTGCCAGCCCGGGAACGCAATGTCGAGCCATCCGGTCAGATATTTTCATCCGGGTATATTGACCTTAGTAATTCACCCGGGTATTAAAGTCGTCACCGTGACCAATATGGCAATGATTCCAATGCAGAAGACTTTCACCGCCTTCCAAGGGCATCGCCGTCTGGTCTGCGGGCCTGCCGGAGAGGTCGCGCTGGTCATCAAGCGGATGGCGGAGCGGCCGGACGAACCCATCGTCATCTTCGAGGACGCCACGGGCCGGTCGATCGACTTCGATCTGCGCGGCGGAGACCGCGAGGTGCTGGCGCGGCTGGCGAAGCTTGTGCCGCCCCCGGTTGAGGAGAACGCATCACCGAGCGAACCGCGCGGCCGCGGCCGGCCGAAGCTCGGCGTGGTCGCGCGCGAGGTGACGCTGCTGCCGCGGCACTGGGAGTGGCTCAGCGCGCAGCCAGGCGGCGCCTCGGTCGCGCTGCGGAAACTTGTCGAAGAGGCGCGGCGCGCCAGCGGCGACAAGGACCGCGAGCGGCAGGCGCGCGATGCGGCCTATCACTTCATGTCGACCATGGCCGGCAATCTGCCGCAGTTCGAGGAAGCTTCGCGCGCGTTGTTTGCGGATGACCGGCGGCGTTTCACCGGACTGATCGCAGACTGGCCCGCCGACATCCGCGACCACATCGTCAAGCTCGCCTATAGCGACCGCGCTTAGGCGCGCGCCTTCTCACAACCTATCGACGGCCGGGCCGCGCGCCCTTCGCGTGGCGACGGTTTCGCACGCCCTGATGAAAGGCCGATCCATGTCCGCCGCCAAGCCGCTCTGGAAGACTTTTCTGCGCTTCCTCGCACCGTTGATGCTGAGCAACGCGCTGCAATCGCTGTTCGGCACCGTCAGCAACGTCTATCTCGGCCAGATGATCGGGATTGACGCGCTCGCATCGGTCTCGGTGTTCTTTCCGGTGATGTTCTTCCTGTTCGCCTTCGTCATGGGCCTGAGCACCGGCGCCACGGTGCTGATCGGCCAGGCCTATGGTGCTGGCGAGCAGGGCCGGATCAAGCTCATTGTGGGCACGACGCTCGCGATCGGCCTGCTGCTCTCGATTCCAATTGCACTGACCGGCGGCATCTTTAGCCGGCAATTGATGATGATGCTCGCAACGCCCGCGGACATTCTCGACCAGGCCAGCGCCTATGCCCGCATCATGCTGCTCACCATGCCCCTCGGCTTCGTCTTCCTGCTGATGACGGCGATGATCCGCGGCGTCGGCGACGCGCTGACGCCGCTGCTGGCGCTGGCCTTGTCGACCGCGATCGGCTTGATCCTGACGCCGATGCTGATCCGCGGGTCGCTCGGATTTCCGGCGGCCGGCATCACCAGCCCGGCCTGGGCGGCGGCGATCGCCAACGCGCTGACGCTGGTCGCGCTGGCCGCCTATCTGCTGCGGAGAAAACATGCATTGGCACCGGACGCTGCACTGCTGCGTCATCTGCAGCTCAATCGTGTGGTACCGGGGCAAATTCTCGGCATTGGACTGCCGAGCGCAATCGGCATGGTGGTGATGGCGATCGCCGAGCTGGTGCTGCTCGGCCTCGTCAACGGCTTCGGCTCGAGCGCAACCGCAGCCTATGGCGCGGTCAACCAGGTGATGGGCTACACGCAGTTCACGGCGATGTCGATTTCAATCGCGGTCTCGATCCTCGGCGCGCAGGCGGTTGGCCGCGGCGACAGAACGGGGCTCGAGGGCATCGTGCGCACCGGACTTGCGTTCAACATCGTCCTGACGGGCGGGCTGGTGGCGCTGATCTATCTCGCGCCGCGCGCCGTGCTCGGTATCTTCATCACTGATGACGCCGTGCTCGATCTGGCGAAGGGCTTGATCAACATCGCACTGTGGAGCTCGGTGCCGTTCGGCCTGGCGACGGTGTTTTCCGGCGCAATGCGCGCCGCCGGCGTGGCACTGACGCCAATGCTGCTCGCGATCTTCGCCATTGGAGCAATCGAACTGCCGTCCGCGGTGATCCTGAGCCGCACGATCGGCCTTGAGGGTGTGTGGGCCGCCTATCCGATCGTGTTCTGCTCCATGTTCCTTTTGCAGATGGGCTATTACCTTCTGGTGTGGCGCAAGCGAACGATCCGGCGTCTGACCTGACGACATCATCAAGAGATTATGACCGTCATTAAAAGGTGGACCCGCGGCGCGCGCTGCGCCACAATGCGAAAAAGCGACGTCAGGGAGGATGATTTTGACCCGCACAGCCCCGCAATTCCTGTTCGATTTCGGCAGTCCGAATGCCTATCTCAGTCATCTCGCGATTCCCGCGATCGAGCAGCGCATCGGCGTCAAGTTCGAGTACGTGCCGATCCTGCTCGGCGGCATCTTCAAGTCGACCAACAACAAGTCGCCGGCCGAGACGCTCGCCGGCGTCAAGAACAAGCGGGAATTCCAGGCGGTCGAGACCGAGCGCTTCGTCAAGCGCTTCAAGGTGCAGCCCTATGTCTGGAATCCGTTCTTCCCGGTCAACACGCTGAACCTGATGCGCGCGGCGATCGCGGCGCAGCTCGAAGGCGTGTTCGAAACATACGTCGGGGCTGCCTTCCATCACATGTGGCGCGAGCCGAAGAAGATGGACGATCCGGAAATTGCGGCGAAGGCGCTGGCGTCCTCCGGCCTCGACGCGCAAAAGCTGTTCACCCGCGCCGGGGAACCCGAGGTAAAGGGCAGACTGATCAAGAACACCGAAGAGGCCGTTGCGCGCGGCGCGTTCGGCTCGCCGACCTTCTTTGTCGGCGACGAGATGTTCTTCGGCAAGGAGCAGTTGCGCGAGGTCGAGGAGATGGTATCGGGGAAGTGATTTTCGTATGATGGACGGATCGAGCCATCATCTCCGACGTCGTCCTGGCGAAAGCCAGGACCCATAACCATCGAATCGCGTTTGGCGATAGGCTGGGGCTCCGACTTGTCCGACAAGAGGCAGTCGGGGTAATGGGTCCTGGCTTTCGCCAGGACGACGAAAAAGAACCAACAACAAGGACGATCCCATGCGTATCCTCGTGGTCGGCGCTGGCGCCATCGGCGGCTATTTTGGTGGCAGGCTGTTGCAGGCCGGTCGCGACGTCACCTTCCTGGTCCGGCCACGGCGCGCCAGCGAGCTCGCGAGCGCCGGCCTCGTCATCAAGAGCCCGAACGGCGACGTGACCTTGAAAAATCCGCCGACGGTTCAGGCCGACGCGCTCAAGGACAGGTTCGACGTCGTGCTGCTCAGCTGCAAGGCCTTCGACCTCGACGACGCAATCAAGTCGTTCGCGGCAGCAGTCGGGCCGAATACCGCGATCATCCCGATGCTCAACGGCATGAAGCATCTCGACGTCCTCGACGACAAGTTCGGCAAGGAGCGCGTGCTCGGTGGCCTCTGCGCCATCGCCGCAACGCTCAACGAGAAGCGCGAGGTGGTGCAGCTCCAGCCGATGCAGTCGATCAATTACGGCGAGCGCGATGGCAAGCTGTCGGATCGGGTCAAGGCGATCGACGAGGCCTTCAAGAGCGGCATCGCTGGTGCCACCGCCAGCCAGAACATCATGCAGGACATGTGGGAGAAGTGGGTGTTCCTGTCCTCGCTGGCGGCGTCCACCAGCCTGATGCGCACCTCTGTCGGCAACATCCTCGCCGCGCCCGGCGGCAGGGATTTCCTGCTCGGCATGCTGGACGAGACCAGCGCGATCGCCGCCGCCTCAGGCTACACGCCGGGCGGGCCGTTCTTCGAGCGCGTGAAGGGCAACCTCACCACCGAGGGTTCACCGATGACGGCCTCGATGTTCCGCGACGTCAAGGCGGGTCTGCCGGTCGAAGCCGATCACGTCATCGGCGACCTCATCGCCCGCGCCGACGCCGCCAAGGTGCCGGTCCCGAAGCTGCGCATCGCCTACACGCATTTGAAGGCGTATGAGAAGCAGCGGGCTAGCTGACGCAGCTTCCGCTATTTGAAATAAGCCAGATAGTGCGAGACGGCGGTGATTTCCTCGTCGCTCATGTGATAGGCGACATCGGCCATCGCGGCGCCGCCGCCGCCGACGCGCTGGCTGCCCTTGTAGTCGTGCAGCGCCTTGACCAGGTATTCCTCGCGCTGGCCCGCGAGCCGCGCGACGGCCTTGGTGCCGGCAAAGCTATCGGTATGACATGAGGCGCAGCGGCGGCCGGCGGCAACTTGCGCGCCCTTTTTCGACAGGTCCGGATCCTTGTCCTCCGCCGCTGTCGGCGGCGTCAGCGCGGCGAAATAGGCGCCGAGATTGCGGACGTCCTCGTTGGTGATCTCCTCGGCGATCGGCTGCATCTGGTCGTTCTTGCGCGAGCCGGCGCGAAAAAACACGAGCTGCCATTGCAGGAATTGATCGGGCTGGCCGGCGAGCGAGGGAATGTTCTCGGTCTGCGAGATGCCGTTCTCGCCGTGACAGCCGGCGCAGACGGCGGCCTTCTCCTTGACCGCGGCATTGTCCGCGGCGCTTGTCGGGAGAGAACCGAGCGCGAGAAGCGCAACCGCGCTGATTGCGTGCGAGATGAACTGCCGGCGCATGATTGGAATTTCCGATCTGTCGAACGCGTCGTTCCAGGGCGGCGAAGCGCGAGCCCGGAGTTCGATAACCCCCGTTCGTCACTATGGGTTCCGGACTTCTACGTAAGCAGGAACGACAGCGTGCGAAATTGAAATGAGAAAGGCTGCGGCGCCCCCCGGCACCGCAGCCTCGCGTCGTCTTAGGCTACTTCTTGCTGTAGCTGATGCGGTAGATCGCGCCGGCCCAATCGTCGGCGACGAGGATCGAACCATCCTTGGCGAGGATGATGTCGTCGGGACGGCCGAGATAGCCCTGGTCGCCCTCGATCCAGCCGGAGGCGAACACCTCCTGCTTGGCGTTCTTGCCGTCGGGACCGACGATCACGCGCATGATGCGGCCGCCCTGGTACTTGTGGCGATTCCAGGAGCCGTGCTCGGCGATCAGGATGTTGTTCTTGTACTCGGCCGGGAATTGGTCGCCGGTATAGAACTTCATGCCGAGCGGAGCGACGTGAGCGCCGAGGTTCAGCACCGGCGGCGTGAACTCGGAGCATTTGTGGCCCATCGCGAACTTGGTATCCGGCAAGTCACCCTGGTGGCAGTAGGGATAGCCGAAGTGCTCCCCGATCTTGCTGATCATGTTCAGCTTGTCCGAGGGCAGATCGTCGCTGATCCAGTCGCGGGCGTTCTCGGTGAACCAGAACTTGCCGGTGCGCGGATCGACGTCGCCGCCGACCGAGTTGCGAACGCCGAGCGCATAGATTTCCGCATTGCCGGTCTTGGGATCGACGCGGCGGATCTGCGAGACGCTGGTCGGGGGCACGCCGATGTTGAAGGGCGGCCCGAACGGAATGTAGAACCAGCCTTCCTTGTCGACCGCGATGTACTTCCAGCCATGCGCGGCATAGGACGGCATGTCGTCATAGACGACCTTGCCCTCGCCGAGATTGTCGAGCTTGTTTTCGACATCGTCGTAGCGGATCAGCTTGTCGACCGCGATGACGTAGAGCGCACCGTCCTTGACGGCCAGCCCCGTGGGCATGTTCAGCCCCTTGAGGATGGTCTTGACCTCTTTCTTTCCGTTGTTGTCCTTGATGGCGTAGACGTTGCCGAGGCCGAACGAACCGACGAACAGCGTGCCCTTGTCACCCCAGGCCATCTGCCGCGCGGCCAGCACGCCGGAGGCGTAGACCTCCATCTTGAAGCCCGCCGGCAGCTTCACCTTCTTGACGATATTGGCGAGCTCGGAATCGGACGCGCCCGTGGGCGGACCGGACGGCGGCGCCAGGCCCTTCTGCGCCTCGGTCTCGTCACCGAGGAACCAGTCGTCCGGCGGATGGGTCCAGAACTCCTTGGTGCCGGATTCGTATTTCTTCAGCGGCTTGTTCTTGTCCTGTTGCTGCGCGTGACCGGCGCTTGTCCCCGCGAGAAGGGCAACCGCTGCAAGCGCCAGGACGGATTGAAAGGCGGATTGAAAGACGGATCGATGGAATTTCATCGCGTCACTCCCCTAAGGCAGCCATCAAGGCTGCACATTTATTTTATTTTGCTATCGAGAGGCGAAGTTCGGACTGTCGAGAGGACAGGCGCGGAAGGTTAGCACATCTGCGAGCCGTGAGAAGCGCGCCGCGTGCGCCGCGATAGCGCTCAGTAAAAATTGAGACGTAAAGTCAATGATGGCGAATGCGGCGACGACAACGCTCTCGCTGCAGCGCGGAATCAAGATCGCGCGCGGCTAATTTACAGGCAGCAGGAGGTCCGGAACAAAAAAACGCGAAAACAACCCCATGCACAGTAGAATGGCTCTGGCCATCTTGCTGCCGGTGACGCCGGGTAGACATCTGACGCGTCGAGCGAATTAGCAAAGGCGGCGACTAGGGGGCGACGGGGTAGGGACCACCGTCGAAAATCGTCTCATGATAGCCTTTGGACCCGACATCGCGCGCCAGCGTGCTGCGAAAATCGCGGCCATCGCGAAGACATTTCAGGACATGCGCGAAGTCGAATTCGGGCCGCCAGCCCAGCTCGCGCCGGCATCTATGAGCTGGAAATTGAACGTCGGAGATGATGCTCTAAGGGAGCTAAGGCTTCTCGTTTGCCCCTAACGCCTTCACCAATGAATCCAGCACATTGTAAAGCACTTCCACAGAGTACCCGACCAGAAACGCAAGGGCAGATGGTGCAATTGAGCCAACGATGCCCGTTGTATCGGTGACTGAAAACCAGCTGATTGCGATTCCACCTACCACGCCCAACGCTAAACGATTCGAATAAACCCCGGACTCATAAGCCCGAAAAGAGAGTGACTTTATCTCTGCACTCGTGGACCTAAGAATATAGACCGTCACGCCGAGAAGTGCTGCAAAGACGGGCAACAGATACTTTGATATCAGCGCATTCACCGATTGCTGGGTGACCAGAACTGAGCCATCGACAGGGCTTGCTTGCGTAACCTTCTTGTCACTGAACCATCGGAACTGAAGAGATCTCAGAATGGAGTCATTGTAGCCTGCGAGACTTTCCAGCTCATTCTTACGATTCTCTATCAGGCTTTCTTGACGCTGCTCCTTTGTAACTGGCGAAAAGTTAGGAGCAGGCGTTTCCGCCGAGCCGCCGCTTCCTTCTGCGCTCGCATTTAGCTGAATTGGATTGCTTCCAACTGAAGTATTGCTTGAGCTCGTTCCGGTTGAACTCGCTCCACCCGTATTGGACGATTGGGGTAGAGTGCGGGCTGGCTCGTCTTTGATTGCTTGTATGGTTTTCTCTATCGCAGAGCCCTTGGTAATTCCGGCTGACAGATTGGAATATTCCTCCGAGATTGCGTTGTTCCTTTGAATCGCACTTTCAGTGATCGAGAGGTAAGCAAAAAGGACCAAGGTTACACTGAAGGCTGCGATCGAAATTCGACGGATTCTTCCGAGCGAAGATAATTGACGAGCAATTTTTTTTGCTTCAGGACCTGCCGTAGCGTCCAACGCTTCAGCACTCACATAATCTGCGAAAGAAAGAGCCTCCACGCGAGCAGGCAAAGCGAGCTTAACGAGGGCTTGATAGTCCTTCCAAAAATCAGCTTCTTCTTCAGGAGCTAGCTTGTCGACCTTTCCTACTGCAACCAACAGGGAGGTGAGGGCCCCCCTATCAAGTTGAGTCATTCCTTCGTTGGCGACGTGAGCAATTAGTTGCCTCACGTAGCCCGCGGCTTTTAGAAGCGGGCCATTTGCCTCCATGTCTGCGGTCACGGGACTACCTCAATCTGCCAACTGCATGTTGGAGAAAACAGATTCAAGTTGGCACAACTGACTGGACCAGTGCCCTGCGAGAGAGTGATTTGATAGAGACCGGGGATGCTAAATTTCCATTTTTCTGCTCCGAGCCGCCAATCAAACTGACCGCCGGAAGTTTGGGTCTCAGAGATCATCGCTGATCGGTCAAGATAGCCCATCGGCAGATAGCCTTGATCTACCAAAGCGCCGTTCCCATTGTCCCTCGAAAAATTGAGTCGGAACGGCTGATAACTTTGGGCAGCACTCAGGTATGTTCGATCACCCTGCACTCGAAACCAAAAATAGAGAGACTGCCCTACTCGCAGTCTTATCTTCTGCCCCAGCCTGCTATCCCCACGCGGGCAATTTGAGTATGAATATGTGACTGCAGTCTCCGAGACAAAGATGGTCCCTGGATATTGGTTCGGTACATAGGCGTTATCTATACAGATGCTGCCCTGCTGCGCCCGCGCGCAACTTAGCCCGAGCGTCAAAAATTGCGCTGCAGCCATCGCAAATGCGAGGTACAAAAAAAACCTGCTGCGCAGGCAAACAGCGCGCGAAAAGCGAAAAAAGAATCTAGAAATCTTGCCCTCCCTTGCCGAAAATAAGCATTCCAAAACTTGATTATACAACGGGTTGTTCCTTGCGCAAGCTGCAGCTTCGCGGTGCATGCCCGCGATCACCATGGTGACCTAGCCCTGGCGGCCTACTAGGTTGAACGTGCCAGTGACGTTGGCGCTGATAAAATTCTGCTTGCTGTGGGTCGCCACATGCGGCTTGTGCAGCGTCGCGGTGTGGATCACGGCGGTGACACCGTCCATCTGGCCCCGCACGAAATCGGGATCCACGATCGAGCCGACGGCATCGGTGAAGGGCGACGCCTTCAGGTCGATCCCACGCGCAGGCGAACCGCGCCCGCGGAGCGTGCGGGCAATAGCCTCGCCGAGGTGGCCCGCGCTGCCTGTGACCAGAATTGTCATTCGCGACCCAATACAGCCGCCAGCGGCGTGGAAGACCACGTGCTCGTCCTGTTCGGCTGGATGCTTTGGGAAAAATTGGAGCGGGCGAAGGGGCTCGAACCCTCGACCCCGACCTTGGCAAGGTCGTGCTCTACCACTGAGCTACACCCGCATCCTGTGTCGGTCGCATGACTGCGCCGGCAACGGCTGTCGTATGCCAAAAGCGGGAGGGGAATGCAACAGCTACCGGCGGCATAGATTTGCAATCGGAAGCCCGATATCGACCCGAACGCGGCCAAATGCCCCAAAAAGGCCCCGGAACCGGCGAATCGGCCCGCATGGATTGAAATTCGGCCGTCCCGGCCCAATTTAGGGCCAACAGCGAAGCATATGAATTGGCGACGTGCTAAAGACCCGCCAATTCCAGACATCAGACGAGGGGATCCCGTGACGATCATCGACCAGGGTAACGGAGCAGCGGGCCCGGCTGCCGCCGATCTGATCAAGGACACGACCACCCAGACCTTCGTGAAGGACGTCATCGAGGAATCGAAGCGCCAGCCGGTGCTGATCGACTTCTGGGCGGAGTGGTGCGGCCCCTGCAAGCAGCTCACGCCCTTGCTGGAGAAAGCGGTCAAGGCCGCCAAGGGCAAGGTCAAGCTGGTCAAGATGAACATCGACCAGCACCCGGCGATCCCGGGGCAGATGGGCATCCAGTCGATTCCGGCGGTGATCGCCTTCGTCAACGGCCAGCCGGCCGACGGCTTCATGGGTGCGGTCCCGGAGAGCCAGCTCAACGCCTTCATCGAGAAGCTGACCAAGGGCGTGACCGCGCCGGGTGAGCCGAATATCGCGGAAATCCTCCAGGAAGCCGACGCCGTGCTCGCCGAGGGCGATGCCGCCGCGGCCGCGCAGATCTACGCGGAAGTGCTGCAGCTCGAATCGACCAACATCGCAGCCCTGGCCGGGCTGGCGAAATGCTACGCCGTCTCCGGTGCGATGGAGCAAGCCAAGCAGACGCTCGCCATGGTCCCGGAATCCAAGCGCAACGACCCGGCTGTGAAAGCCGTGCAGACCGCGATCGATCTCGCCGAGCAGGCTGAGCAGCTCGGGCCCGTCGCCGAGCTGGAACAGAAAGTCGCCGCAAACCCGCTCGATCATCAGGCCCGATTCGACCTCGCGATCGCGCTCAACGCCCAAGGCAACCGGGCAGCGGCCACCGAGCAGCTGCTCGCGATCATCAAGCGCGACCGCAAATGGAACGACGACGGGGCCCGCAAGCAGCTGGTGCAGTTCTTCGAGGCCTGGGGCGGCACGGACGATGCAACAGTCGAGGGACGCAAGCGCTTGTCGATCATCCTGTTTTCCTGACACGCGCTGGCAAGGCCAGGGGATCCGGCAGATGCCGATCAACATCGAATATCGCGGGCCCGCCGACCTTCCGGAGATCCTTCCGGTGTTTCCGTTGCCGGGCGCGCTGCTGCTGCCGCGCGGGCAGATGCCGCTCAACATCTTCGAGCCGCGTTACCTCGCCATGATCGACGATGCCTTCCGCGACGGCCATCGCCTGATCGGCATGATCCAGCCCGACATCGCGCATTCGGCCAAGAACTCCGACAAGCCCTCGCTGTTCAGCGTCGGCTGTGTCGGCCGCATCACCCAGCTCGCCGAATCCGGCGACGGCCGCTACATCCTCGAGCTCACCGGTGTCTCGCGCTTCAAAGTGCTCGAGGAGCTCGAAGTGCTCACCGCCTACCGCCAGTGCAAGGTGGATTTTTTCGCCTTCGTCGACGACTTCACGCCGCGCATGGGCGAGGACGAGGTCGATCGCGAGGCACTGTTGACGGTGCTGGCGGATTTTTTGAAAGCCAACAACCTCAAGGTCGACTGGGAGGGCGTCGAGACCGCCCCCAACGAAGCGCTCGTCAACGCGCTGGCGATGATGTCGCCCTATGGCGTGGCCGAGAAGCAAGCGATGCTGGAAGCGCCCGACCTGAAGACCCGCGCCGAAATTTTGATCGCGGTCACCGAGATGGATCTCGCGAAGAAGCGCACCAGCGGCGATCCGCCGCTGCAGTGACAGGTCCCTGCGCGGCTGCTCAGGAATGATGCCGGATGCGCTTGCGTCCGGTGATCATCGCGCTGATCAGGTTCTCGCGCTGGAGACGTCCCATCATCAGCACGCCCAGGACGTGCAGCACGACCAGGACGATGACCGCGTCGGATGAATAGTGGTGGGTGTCCTCGACCCACCAGACGCCGAAAAAGGTCACCGTCACCGACATCGCGCCTGATATCGTCGAGACCGCGAGCGAGACCAGCAGCGCCACCAGCATCAACGTGCCGGCGGGATTGAGCCCGATATAGCGACCGGTGATGCCGCGGCGCAGATTCCAGAGATAATTCGGCGCGGCCCGAAGCCTGACGCCGACCATGCGGAAGCGCGAATAGCGGCTTCCCCAAAGACCCCAGACCAGACGGAACGCAACGAGCCCGAGTACGGTATAACCGACGATGCGGTGAAGTCCGTCATAGACGGTCGGCGTGAACCACGCGGCCAGAACGCAGGCCGCGAGCGCCCAGTGCCAGAGCCGCAGCGGAAGGTCCCAGACCGCGACTGTCCGCGAAGCGGTTCGATCCGCGGGGGTCCGGTTGGACTCCCCGCGTGCGTGCGGCACCGTTTCTTCGATCAAGCGAGGACCACCCTCAGGCATGACTTTGCGCAGACCATTTGCGCGCAGACCATCTCGCGCGGTCTACTTCGCAATCGTGTGCTTCAGGCTGAGATCCTCGGGGCTGTAGAACAGCTCGTAAAGCTTGCCTTCCTTGACGCCGTAGACCTCGTAGCACGAGCCTTCGATCTTAGAGCGCCGCACCTCGTAGCCGAGCGCCTTGGCCTTGGCTTCGGCTTCGCTCGCCGGCTTCCACGACGCCTTGTCGAGCTTGGTGCAGTCCTTGAAACCATCGGCCAAGGCTGCCGATCCCATGCCAATCCCGATCGTCAATGCAACAGCAACAACACGAATAACCTTCACGAACGTCTCCTCTTCTGTCGTGGGCGCTACGCCCTAGGGCGAAGCGGGACCGAAGGAAGCAAAGCACATGATGAAGTCAATGCGGTTCGCGGCCGGCGCGCTTTAGAGTTATTCTAACGATCCGAAAAGGCTCAGCGCTCTCCGTGTGCAGCGCGCATTTGAGACGACGCTGCGGCCTTACGTCTCACGGTTTGATGGCAGGCTGATCGGGCGCGTCGCTCAGTAGCCGGCGACCGCCATGACGACGACGGCGCTGAGCGCCATCCATCCAAAATGCCGGCCGCGGGTGGCCCATGCGTTGGCGAGAGCGGAGAAGCCGAACACACCGGCCATGGTGACGACGATCCAGTGGCGCGCCGGCTCCGATTGCATCCAGGGCGCCGCGATCAGGAGCACACCGCCGCCGATCCAGGCGACGGTCGAGGCCTGCCAGACCAGGCGGATCAGGGTGCGGAGCCGTTCCGGCTCGATGCGAGCGCGGGCAAAGACCTTGGTCTCGCCGAGAAAACCATGGATAAGGGCCACGGCGATGGTCACGACCCCGGCGCACTGGAGCAAGAGATCACGCATCGTCAAAGCTCCTGCAAATCTCGTCCATACAGTTCTGTATGGTTAGATAGGCGCTGGCCTGCCGGCTGTCAATACACTAGTGTATGGTTTGCATCCGGAACCCGACATGGCAGAACAGCTGACCGCCGACGATTGGATCAAACAGGGCCTGAAGGCGCTCGCGAGAGACGGCTTTACCGCGCTGAAGGCCGATCCGCTGGCGAAAGCCATGGGGGTCTCGCGCGGCAGCTTCTATTGGCATTTCGCCGATCTCGGCGCGTTCCATGCTGCTCTCTTGAAGCGCTGGCGCGAGATCGCAGCCGAGCAGATCATCGCCGATGTCGAGACGGACAGCGACGAGCCGCTGAAAGCGCTGCTGCGCAGGACCTTTGGCGCGCGGCTCGACCTCGAGCGCGCGGTGCGGAACTGGGCTGCCTTCGATGCGGCGGCACAAACGGCGATGCGTGCCATCGACCGGCGCAGGCTCGACTATATCGAGGAGCTGCTGAGGAAGCGCGGGTTCGAGGCGGCGACGGCGCGAGCCCGCGCGCAAATCCTGTACTGGACGTTTCTCGGCTTCGCCCTGTCGGGCCCGCCATCGCCGGCCGCGCGGCTCGAGGGCCTGCTCGACGAGATCCTGCGGATGGTTTCCGCTTGAGCGACGCGATGGGCTGCTACGATTTTCTATGCTAGAGGCAACCGATCGCCGGAGACCCCCATGAACGCGCCCACCGAACGCCCCGAAGCCAGCGTCGATCCCAAATTGCTGGAGATTCTGGTCTGCCCGCTGACCAAAGGTCCGCTGGAGTTCGATTCTGCAAAGCAGGAGCTGATCTCGCGCAGCGCCAAGCTCGCTTATCCGATCCGCGACGGCATCCCGATCATGCTGCCGGAAGAGGCCCGCAAGATCGATTGAGAGACTTGTGGCCGGTTGAGAGACTTGTAGCCCGGATTACGCTGCGCTCCATCCGGGCTACCGAAAATTCTACAACGCTTCGCCCTTCAACAACCGCGGTATCTCGCCGGTCAAACCCGCGGCCTGGCGGATGAACAGGTTCTTCAGCGGCGGGGCGCGGTCGACCAGGCCGAGGCCGATGTCGCGGACCGTGCGCAGCAAGGTCGACTGATTGGAGAACAGGAAGTTCAGCGAGTTGGTGGCAACGCCCATTGCCATGGTGTCGAAGCGGCGCCAGCGCTGGTAGCGCTCGAGCACGTCGGCGGCGCCGAGATCCATGCCGAGCCGCGCCGCATCGACTACGACTTCGGCCAGTGCGGCGACGTCCTTCAGCCCCATGTTGAGACCCTGGCCCGCAATGGGATGGATGACGTGGGCGGAATCGCCGACCAGCGCGAGGCGCTGGGCAATGAAGGAGCGTGCGACGAAATAAGACAGCGGAAACGCGCGCGGCTTGTCGAGCGCCTTCACCTCGCCGAGATGCAGGCCGAAGCGCTGCTCGAGCTCGCCGTGAAATTCCTCGTCGCTCAACGCAACGATACGCGCGGCTTCGCTGCGGCGCTCGGTCCACACCAGCGAGGAGCGCTTGCCTGAAAGCGGCAGGATCGCGAACGGGCCTGCCGGCAGAAAATGCTCTTCGGCGCGGCCCTCGTGATCGCGCTCATGGCCGACGGTGACGACGATGCCGGATTGATCATATTCCCAGCCATGGGTGGCGATGCCGGCGCGCTCGCGCAGTTTCGACTTCGCACCGTCAGCCGCAACCAGGAGGCTCGCTGCAATCACGCTGCCATCACCGAGCGTCACGTCGATACCTTCGGCCCGCGCGTCGTAAGACGACACGGTGGTCGCACGGAGATCGATGCCCTCGGCCTCGGCGCGCACCACCAGCGCATCGATCAGGCGGCGGTTCTCGACCATATGCGCGAAGGGCTCGCCCGGCGCGACATCGCCGGCAAAGTTGAGGAACGCCGGACGGGTGGCGTCTTCCAGCTTGGAATCGGTGACGATCATGTCGAGGATCGGCTGCGCCTCGCCCCTGACGTCGTCCCAGGCGCCGATCGCCTCGAACAGGCGGCGGCAGGCGGCCACGATCGCGGTCGCGCGCGGGTCGCGGCTGGGCCGTGTCCCGAGCGCGGGGTCGGCGACGATGACGGGGATCTCGGGGCCCAGCCCCTGGCGCAGCGCCAGGGCCAGCGCCAAGCCCGCAAACGCGCCGCCACCGATGACAATGCTACCCTGTACCGACATACCCAATTCCCGGCTAAGTCTTCGCGTTTTCTTGGTCTTGCTACCAGACTTGAGGTGGGCGAAACAGTGCGGTGAAACAAGGGCGGAGAGCCCCCATTGTGTCATTCCGGAGCAGCGAAGCCGGGGCGGCAAGGCGAAAGCTGAATTCCATGTCCAAGAGCCTGATCGACCTCATCTCGATCCTCGACCTCGAACAGCTCGAGGTGAATCTGTTCCGTGGCAACAGTCCGAAGACCAGCTGGCAGCGGGTGTTCGGCGGCCAGGTGATCGGGCAGGCGATGGTTGCGGCGTGCCGCACGGTCGAGGGCCGGCTGCCGCATTCGCTGCATTGCTATTTCATCCTGCCGGGCGATCCGCAGATCCCGATCATCTACCAGGTCGAGCGTCTGCGCGATGGCAAGAGCTACTCGACGCGGCGCGTCACCGCGATTCAGCACGGCAACGCGATCTTCTCGATCATGGTGTCGTTCCACGCGGAGGAAGAGAGCGCGTTCGATCATCAGGACAAGATGCCCGACGTGCCGCCGCCGGAAAAGCTGACGGCGGAGGAGGTCGCGAAGCAGCCGATGTTCAAGGAGATGCCGGAGTTCATCCGCCGCTACTATGAATCCGATCGTCCGATCGAGCTGCGCCCGGTCGAGCTCGGGCGCTATTTCGGTGAGAGGATCGAGGACGGCCGCATCCATGTCTGGATCAAGACCGCGGCGACGCTGCCGGATGATCCGGCGCTGCACATGTGCGCGCTGGCCTATGCGTCGGACTTCTCGCTGCTCGATGCGATCATGGCGCGCTACGGCCGCACCCTGTTCGACAAGCGCATGATGCCGGCGAGCCTCGACCACGCGATGTGGTTTCACCGCCCGTTCCGCGCCGACGAATGGCTGCTCTACGCACAGGATTCGCCGAGCGCCCGAAGCGGCCGCGGCTTGACCCGCGGTTCGATCTTCAAGCCCGACGGCACGCTGGTAGCTTCCGTCGCGCAGGAAGGCTCGGTGCGCGAGCGGAGAGCCTAGGAGGCATAAGCACGATCGATCGCGCTTATGCCTCTCGAGGTCAGGCCCGGAGCGATCCTCGCGGAGCCAGGACGGTCTCCGATGCGAACCAGTTCATGATCCAGCGATACACCCACGGGATCGGGATGATGAAGCCGCACAGGAATGCGGCCACGATGCCCCGCCAGAGAATTCCAAGACCGCTGCCGTTGAAGACGATCTCCCGCCGCGTGCCTTCGATGCTGCGGCAGAACCAGCGCATCTGAGCCGCGGCGACCCAGGCCCAGCCGATGATGGTGATGATGGAGATCGCGAACAGCAGGCTCCAGCCGACATAGGCCCAGACCGTGCCGGTGAAGCTCAGGCCCAGCGGCTGCCCGTTGGAGGCGAGGTTCGCGACCATCCATTTGATCAGGAGCCAATAGAGAGCGATCTGGGCGATGAACAGCAAATTGCTCAGCAAGGGGATGCCGATCAACCCGATCACGATCGCCAGAACAATGAAGCCGAAATACCAGGGCACCAGCGCCATCGCATTCCCGGTGAAGCTGAGATTGGGCCGCCCAGGGACCTTCACGCAGGACACGATCCATTTCGTGTACCAGACGAACACCCACGGCACCGGGATGATGAAGCACATGCCGATCAGCATCACGATGCTGCGCCAGGTGAACTCGAGGATGCCGAAATCGACCGCCAGCGATCCTCCGCCGCCTCCGCCGCCGTAACCTCCGGAGCCCATCATCGGCGGGCCGCCGGCGGGCATCATCGGGGGCGCACCGCCGCCGCCGATCAGGCCGGGGATTTCGGCGGCCTTCTGCCAGCCGGCCATGCCCTCCGACCACACCAGCGTATCCGGACGCACGACACCCTGGGCGACGAGGTCGCGGAATTGCCCTTCCTGATAGGGTCCCTGCTGCTTACCCTCGGATGCGTAGAACCAACTCGCCATGAAACGTCCCCCTCGAACATAGTTTTGTACCGGCCGCGACGCTTGGGTTCATCGCATCCATTCCAAAAACGCATTGTGGAGGATGAACGGCTGCCCTGTACAGAGGCGGTCGTTCACATCGCCCAACGATTTTCCGCTTCAATCTGCAACATTTTTATGCCATTTGCCCGGAAAGATGCCAGATTGACGCTGCGCCGGGGACATACGGCGCAGCGCATCCCCGGGGAATAGGCCTGACCATGAAACTCGTCGTCGCGATCATCAAACCGTTCAAGCTCGATGAAGTCCGCCAGGCGCTGACGGCGATCGGCGTCCACGGCATGACCGTGACCGAAGTGAAGGGCTATGGCCGCCAGAAGGGCCACACCGAGATCTATCGCGGCGCCGAATATGTCGTGAATTTCCTGCCGAAGCTGCGGATCGAGATCGCGGTTGCCTCCGATATCGCCGAGAAGGCCGTCGCCGTGATCACCGCGACCGCGCGCACCGGCCAGATCGGCGACGGCAAGATCTTCGTCACGCCAATCGACCATGCGACCCGCATTCGCACCGGCGAGACCGACAGCGACGCGCTCTAGATTTTTGCCTTGACGCGTTTTCTTTTCGCGAACCGGTATCCGCTTCGCTCGAAAACGCTCTTCTTCGATCGCACCGGGCAACGGCGCCACGGCGTGCGACGCAATCAATAGCTGGGGGAAACGACATGGCGGGATTGTTGCGCCGCGCGGCTGCTATCGCCGCGCCGATCGGGCTTGTGTCGATCATAGCTGCGCCGGCGCGCGCCGCGGGCTCCGAGATCAACACCGCCGACACCGCCTGGATGATCGTCGCCACCGCATTGGTGCTGATGATGACGATCCCGGGGCTCGCGCTGTTCTATTCCGGCATGGTGCGCAAGAAGAACGTGCTCGCCACCATGGCGCAGAGCCTCGCCGCAGTGACCATCATCTCCATTCTCTGGGTCGCGTTCGGCTATTCGCTGTGCTTCGTCGGCGACGGCCCGTGGATCGGCACGCTCGACCGCTGGTTTCTCGCCGGCATGACCATGGACAGCGTCAACCCGGCGGCGAAGACGATCCCGGAAGCGCTGTTCATGCTGTACCAGATGACGTTTGCGATCATCACGGTGGCGCTGGTCGCGGGCGCGGTCGCCGACCGGATGCGGTTCTCGGCTTATCTGCTCTTCTCCGTCGCGTGGTTCATCTTCGTCTACATTCCACTGGCGCATTGGGTGTGGGGCGGCGGCTTCCTCGCCGGCATGGGCGTGCTGGATTTCGCCGGCGGCCTCGTGGTGCATCTGTCGGCCGGCACCGCCGGCCTCGTCGCGGCGAAGGTAATGGGACGCCGTCATGGCTATGGCACCGAAAATCTCTCGCCGTTCGATCTGTCGCTCGCGGTGATGGGCACCGGCCTGTTGTGGGTCGGCTGGTTCGGCTTCAACGGCGGCTCGGCCGGCGCAGCCAATTCGCGCGCGGTGCTGGCGATCATCGCGACCCATCTCGCAGCCTGCTCCGGCGCGCTGACCTGGGGCGCGATCGAATGGTCGACGCGGCGCAAGCCATCCGTGCTCGGCATGATCTCCGGCGCGGTCGCCGGCCTCGGCACCATCACGCCGGCCTCGGGTTTCGTGGCGCCCTGGCACGGTATCGTCATCGGCGTGATCGCGGGCCTCGTCTGCTACTGGGCCTGCACCTGGCTGAAGCACCGCTTCGACTATGACGATTCGCTCGACGTGTTCGGCGTCCACGGTATCGGCGGCCTGACCGGCACCTTGCTCGCCGGCGTGTTCGCGACCAGCGCCATCGGCGGCACCGCCGGCCTGCTCGAGGGCCATCCGCAGCAGCTTCTGATCCAGTTGTATGGGGTCGCCGTCACCTTCGCCTGGTCGGCCGGCGTGAGCTTCGTCCTGCTCAAGCTGGTCAGCCTGTTCGTGCCGTTGCGCGTCTCCCGCGAGCACGAGCTCGAAGGACTGGATATTTCGCAGCACGGCGAGGCGCTGCAGTAATCGGGGGCTTGCGCGACACATAAGCGTATGCTTATGTGTCGCCATGATCGAAGCCGACATCTTCAAGGCGCTGGCCGACCCGACCCGCCGCAAGGTCTTTGAGAAGCTTGCCGGCGGGAGCCTGAATGCGAGCGCTTTGCGCGACGGATTGGAGATCAGCCAACCGGCGATGTCGCAGCATCTTGCGGTGCTGCGCGGGGCAGGTCTGGTGCGCGAACAGCGGCAGGGCCGCTTTGTGAATTACGAGGTCGATCCCGAAGGAATCTCCGCCATCGGGACCTGGCTTGCGCGCTACCGCGCCTACTGGCCGAAACGCATGGATGCCCTCGCCGATCTCTTGAAGGAGATGGATCAATGAGTGACGCCGTGAAGCCTGATCCCTCCGACGCAGCGCTGGTGCTCGAATATGAATTCGATGCGCCGCCGGCCAAGGTCTGGCGCGCGGTGACCATTCCGGCTTTGCGCGAACGCTGGCTGCCGGATTGCGATCTTGCGGGCGCCGAGCCGGAGACATCGATCCCAGGCCAAGAGGTGCGCTACCGGCTGCGCGATTCCGAACCGCCGTTTCGCGAAAGCCATGTCATCTTCCGGATCGAGCCGAACGAAGACGGCGGCACCCGCTTCCGCATCATCCAGCAAGCCTGCGATATCGGCATGAAGCTGCCGCAGCCGGCCAACAGCAATGGCTGCCTGATGCGCGCAGCCGCCTGACACCGACACCACTTCATCACCCGCAGACATGGAGGTCGCCGATGCGCGACATGCTTCAGCTCGTCCCTATGGTCGTCGAACAATCCGCCCGCGGCGAACGATCGTTCGACATCTATTCGCGCCTGCTGCGCGAGCGCATCATCTTCCTCAACGGCGAGGTCAATGATGCGATGTCCGGACTGGTCTGCGCGCAGCTCTTGTTCCTGGAGGCGGAGAATCCGAACAAGCCGATCAATCTCTACATCAATTCCTATGGCGGCGTGGTCACCGCTGGCCTCGCGATGTACGACACCATGCAATTCATCAAGGCGCCGGTGCATACGCTGTGCATGGGCACCGCGCGCTCGATGGGCTCGTTCCTGCTGATGGCCGGCGAGCCCGGTCACCGCGCCGCGCTGCCCAATGCGAGCCTTCACGTGCATCAGCCGCTCGGCGGCTTTCAGGGCCAGGCCTCCGACATCCTGATCCATGCCACAGAGATGCAGGAAACCAAGCGGCGCATCATCCGGCTCTATGCCCAGCATTGCGGGCGCCCCGAGCCGGACGTGGAACGAACCCTGGACCGCGACCACTTCATGACCGCGCAGCAGGCGGTCGACTGGGGGCTGATCGACCGGGTGTTCGCGGAACGCAGCGCCGCCTGACGGTCTCTGCCTGCAACCGTCCGGCGAGCCTCGCCCCGCTTAAGCTGTTTGGCCGGTTGCGCGCATTCCGTGAGCACAAGTGCGAGGGGTCCGATATTTCGCAGCACGACAAGCCCCACAATAGGCGTCCGCCCTACGGAAATACCTTTGTACTGCCCGACGCGTGAGCACCAATGTGTCGGCAGCTTGTCGTGCCTTTATTTTAATCAGGCATGGTCAGGTATTGAGCGCGGCGTAATGGCGCACTGCACCGCAATACGCGTCAAACGCGAAAACACCCGTTTTCATAGTCCGTTAGGCAACACGCCCGATCTGGCACGGCATTTGATTCTATGGGTCCTGGCTGTGCCCGCGTAGTGAACTTTCTCCCTCGTGGCGAACCAGTCGAGAAACGCCCGGCCACGTCCGGACCGGGCCCAAGCGGGGATAGGACCCATGAAAATTGTTATGGCGATTATTAAGCCATTCAAGCTGGAAGAAGTCCGTGATGCCCTGACCGCCATCGGCGTTCACGGTCTCACGGTGACGGAAGTCAAGGGATATGGCCGCCAGAAGGGCCATACGGAAATCTATCGCGGCGCCGAATATGCCGTGAGCTTCCTGCCCAAGATCAAGATCGAGGTCGCAGTCGCCTCCGACCAGGTCGACAAGACCATCGACGCCATCACGACCGCCGCGAAAACCGGGCAGATCGGCGACGGCAAGATCTTCGTCATCAATCTCGACCATGCGGTTCGTATCCGCACCGGCGAGGCCGATGCTGCGGCCCTTTGATTTCGCGCTCAATCAAAATTCAATCAGGAGTAAATGAAATGACGTTTAAGCGTCCCTATGGCGCGGGATTGGCGGCTCTCGCAGTCGGCCTGTTCGCTGCGACCGCAGCCTACGCCGAGCCAACGGTCAACAAGGGAGACAACGCCTGGATGCTGACATCGACAGTGCTCGTGCTGTTGATGACGATCCCCGGCCTCGCGCTGTTCTACGGCGGCCTCGTCCGCTCCAAGAACATGCTCTCGGTCCTGATGCAGGTGTTCTACACCGTCTGCGTCGTCACCGTGATCTGGGCCGTGTACGGCTACAGCCTCACCTTCACCGGCGGCTCGGACTTCATCGGCGGCTTCTCCAAGGCCTTCATGATGGGCGTCACCACCGACTCGAAGGCCGCGACCTTCTCGGTCGACGCCAACATCTCGGAGCTCATCTATATGTGCTTCCAGATGACCTTCGCGGCGATCACGCCCGCCCTCATCGTCGGCGCCTTCGCCGAGCGCATGAAGTTCGCGGCGCTCGCGCTGTTCGTCCCGCTCTGGGTCACCCTGATCTACTTCCCGATCGCGCACATGGTCTGGTACTGGCCCGGCCCGGACATGATCCAGGACGCAGCCAAGGCTCTGGCTGCTGCGGCTGATGGCGCGGCGAAGACCGCGGCGCAGGCCAAGCTCGACGAGATCAACGCCGACGCAGGCTGGATCTTCAAGAAGGGCGCGATCGACTTTGCGGGCGGCACCGTGGTGCACATCAACGCCGGCATCGCAGGCCTCGTCGGCGCCCTGCTGATCGGCAAGCGCGTCGGCTACGGCAAGGAGCTGATGGCTCCGCACTCGCTGACGATGTCGATGATCGGCGCCTCGCTGCTCTGGGTCGGCTGGTTCGGCTTCAACGCCGGCTCCAACCTCGAAGCCAACGGCGGCGCAGCCCTCGCCATGACCAACTCCTTCGTCGCCACCGCAGCCGCCGCGCTGTCGTGGATGTTCGCGGAGTGGATCATCAAGGGTCACCCGTCGGTGCTCGGCGTCATCTCCGGCGCTGTCGCGGGCCTCGTGGCCGTCACGCCTGCCGCCGGCTTCTCCGGCGTGATGGGTGCGATCGTCCTCGGTCTCGTGGTCGGCGTTGTCTGCCTGTTCTTCTGCACCGTCGTGAAGAACGCGCTCGGCTACGACGACAGCCTCGATGTGTTCGGCGTGCACTGCGTCGGCGGCATCATCGGCGCCCTCGGCACCGGCATCCTCGTCAATCCGGCGCTGGGTGGTGCGGGCATCATCGACTACACCGCGATCCCGCCGAAGGTTGCCGATTACGACTTCGCGGCGCAGATGATCTCCCAGGTCTGGGGCGTCGGCACCACGCTGGTGTGGTCGGGTATCGGTTCGGCGATTCTCTACAAGGTCGTCGATGTGATCGTTGGCCTCCGCGCCAATGTCGAGAGCGAGCGTGAAGGCCTCGACATCACCGAGCACACCGAGCGCGCCTACAACATGTAAGTCTCCTCCCGAGCGCGGCCTCCTCGGAGGTCGCGCTCACAACTACGGTTTGGGGCACATACCCGGCAATGTCCCGACCGTTGAGGGGCTCCAGCGCAAGTTGGAGCCCCTTTCTTTTTGTCCGGCCGGAGCTGAAGAAAAAGATTGCCATTCCAGGCGGCCCGCGCAGAAATATCGACCACAACAAATAACAATCGGGAGGTCGTCATGCGTTTGGAAGGCGGATGCTATTGCGGCGAAGTGCGCTATGTCGCCGAGGGCGACCCGATGATGCAGGCGCAGTGTCATTGCCGCGAGTGCCAGTACATCTCGGGCGGCGCGCCCAACACCTTCATCGCGATGCCGGCGGCCGGCTTCAGCTACATCACCGGGCAGCCCAAGCAGTTCACACGCAAGGACCTTGAACGCGCCGTCACGCGCGAATTCTGCGCCGAATGCGGCACCCATCTGGTGACCAAGGTTCCCGGATTGCCGGCCGCGATCCTGAAGGTCGGCACGCTGGACGATCCCAAACAGTTCCATCCGCAGATGGCGATCTACACCTGCGACAAGCAGGACTTCCACGCGATCCCCGCGGGCATGGCGACGTTCGAGAAGCTGCCGGCGCATTAGAGCCGCGATGACGGCGCGCTCCCTCCCCCGCATGCGGGGGGAGGGCTGGGGAGAGGGTGCCTCAACATCGGGACAGTCCCTGTTTGGAGAGAACCCTCACCCGGCGCTGCGCGCCGACCTCTCCCGCAAGCGGGAGGTGCAAGAACCAGCCGCCCTGTGGCCATGCATCCCGTTGTTATCCGGCCTCATTATTCCTGCTCTGGACGGAGCCGACGACCGATGGTTAATCGCGTCTTAACCTCGCCCTATCTATGGTGAACTGAACCGCTTCCCGCCGGCGCCTTTGGTCGCGACCGGCTGTTCCAAGAGTGCTGGCGTCCAGAATGGCTATGACCGCTTCATCCCGTGCGCCGCAGGACAGCGGAAGCTCCGATAGCGAACGCTCTCCCTTCGTTCGGCTGAATGAACTGCTGGCGCCGCATCAGCCCGGCAAGCCTTTGATTTCGCTTGCCGTCGGCGAGCCGCAGCATCCCGTGCCCGATTTCGTCGGCCCGGTGCTGGCCAAGCACATCGCCGATTTCGGCCGTTATCCCGCGAACAAGGGCACCGACCCGTTCCGCAAAGCTGCAGGCGCCTGGCTGTCGTCGCGCTTCAAGCTGCCGCGCGCCCTCGATCCCGAAAGCGAGATTCTCGTCCTCAATGGCAGCCGCGAAGGCCTGTTCCTCGCCGCGATCGCGGCCGCGCGCTATGTCGGCCCGCGTCCCGGCAAGCCCGCGATCCTGATGCCGAACCCGTTCTATCCGGTCTATGGCGCCGGCGCCCGCGCCGCCGCTTGCGAGCCGGTCTACCTGCCGACCACCGCCGAGAACGGCTTCCTGCCCGATCTCGACGCCATCGACGAGGCGACGCTCGCGCGCACGGTGGCGTTCTATCTGGCTTCGCCCGCAAACCCGCAGGGCTCGGTCGCCTCGCGCGATTATTTCACGCGCCTGAAGCAGCTCGCCGACCGCTACGGCTTCGTGATCCTCAGCGACGAGTGCTATTCGGAGATCTACACCCGCGAAGCGCCCGGCAGCGCGCTCGAATGCGCGGGCCCTGATTTCACCCGCGTGGTTGCGTTCCAGTCGCTGTCGAAGCGCTCCAACCTGCCGGGCCTCCGCGTCGGCTTCGCCGCCGGCGACAAAAAACTCATCGGCATGTTCCTCGAGCTGCGCAACATCGCGGCGCCGCAGGTGCCGGTCCCGCTGCAGCATGTCGCGACCGTCGCTTACGGCGACGAGGCGCATGTCGAGGAGAACCGCAGGCTCTACCGGATCAAGTTCGATCTCGCCGACCAGATCATTGGCGGTCGTTACGGCTATCGCCGGCCCGATGCCGGCTTCTGCGTCTGGCTCAACACGTCCGAAATCGGCGACGACGTGTCTGTATGCCTAAAGCTCTTCACAGAAGCAGGCGTGCGCGTGGTGCCCGGCAGCTATCTGGCGCGGCTCCAGCCCGACGGCTTCAATCCCGGCGCAGGCTACATTCGCCTTGCGCTAGTGCAGGATGGCGAGACCACGGCGCAGGCGCTGCACCGCCTGGTCGAGACTCTGGGTTAGGCGGGGCCCGTGAGCATGTCGACAATCGAACGTGTCATTCCCTTGGTCGGCCATCTGCCGCCCTCGATCCGCGAGGGGCTGGCGCGGCGCGTGCGCGAGCTCAGCGGTCTCGGCCTGATCGCATTGTCGGGCGTCGCCTCGGCGGCGCTGATGACCTGGTCGGTGCAGGATCCCAGCCTCAGCCACGCAACGTCGCGGCCGATCCGAAACATTCTCGGCTATGCCGGCGCGATCGGGGCCGACCTTGCGATGCAGATCCTCGGGCTCGGCGCGATCATGCTGGTCCTGACGGTCGCGGTCTGGGGCTGGCGCATGCTGACCCATCGCCCGTTCGACCGCGAGGCGCTGCGGCTCGGCTCCTGGGTTCTCTGCACGGTGATCGCGGCGGGCTTCGTCAGCTGCTGGCCACATGGCGGCGCCTGGCCGCTGCCGACCGGCCTCGGCGGCGTGGTCGGCGACGCGCTGGTTCGCGCGCCTGCGGTGATCTTCGGACCGCCGGGCATGATCTATCGCGTCGTGCTCGGCACGATCCTGTTCGCCGCGATGGCGGCGACCTTCCTGATCGCCTGCGGCCTTGGCGCACGCGAGCATGACGACGAACTCGCGGAGATCGAGGACGACGACAAGCCGCTCGACCAGGACGATGAGGGCGATCGCGGTTCGGTATCGCTGGGCTGGCTGTTCCACGCATTGATGAGCACGAAGGCGCGGCTGATCTGGTTGCTTGGCGCTGCCTACCGCTCCCTGGTCTCTAGCGGACCGAAGACCAAGGCCGTTGCATTCAGCCGCCAGGAGCCGAAGCTCGGTGGCGGCCGCGCCGCGCCGTCGATCTCGCCGCAGGCCCAGGACGAGGACTACGACGACGAGCACGAAGAGGTCGAGGAAGACGAGGAAGAGGAGGAGGAGCCCGCCGCTCGCGCGCCGCGCAAGAAGGCTGCGCCCAAGGCCGCTTCCAAGAAATCCTCCGACAAGTTCGAGCTTCCGTCCGTGTCGGTGCTGGCTGCGCCGAAGGCCGGCGATCGCCAGCCGCTCAGCAAGGCCGAGCTGGAAACCAATTCGCGCGCGCTCGAAGGCGTGCTGCAGGATTTCGGCGTTCGCGGCGAGATCGTGAAGGCCCATCCGGGTCCCGTGGTCACGCTGTACGAGTTGGAGCCGGCGCCGGGGATCAAATCGTCGCGCGTGATCGGACTGTCCGACGACATCGCGCGTTCGATGAGCGCGCTGTCCGCGCGCGTCGCCGTCGTGCCGGGACGCAATGCGATCGGCATCGAGCTGCCGAACGCGCATCGCGAAAAGGTCTATCTGCGCGAGCTGCTGGTCGCCAAGGAGACCGTCGATTCGGTTGCAAAACTGCCGCTCTGCCTCGGCAAGACCATCGGCGGTGATCCCGTCATCATCGACCTCGCACGCACACCGCATATGCTGATCGCCGGTACCACCGGCTCCGGCAAATCGGTCGCCATCAACACCATGATCCTCAGCCTGGTCTACCGGCTGCGCCCCGACCAGTGCCGCCTGATCATGGTCGATCCGAAGATGCTCGAACTCTCTGTCTATGACGGCATTCCCCATCTGCTCACGCCCGTCGTGACCGACCCGAAGAAGGCGGTGGTCGCGCTGAAATGGGCCGTGCGCGAGATGGAAGAACGCTACAAGAACATGGCCAAGCTCGGTGTGCGCAACATCGACGGTTACAACACCCGCCTGCTCGAATTGAAGGCCAAGGGCGAAGAGCCGACGCGCACGGTGCACACCGGCTTCGACAAGGAGACCGGCAAGGCGATCTACGAGGAAGAGAAGCTCTCGCTCGACCCGCTGCCCTACATCGTCATCATCGTCGACGAAATGGCCGACCTGATGATGGTTGCCGGCAAGGACATCGAAGGCGCGGTGCAGCGCCTCGCGCAGATGGCGCGCGCTGCCGGCCTGCACGTGATCCTCGCGACGCAGCGTCCATCGGTCGACGTCATCACCGGCACCATCAAGGCGAACTTCCCGACCCGCATCGCCTTCCAGGTGACGTCCAAGATCGACAGCCGCACGATTTTGGGCGAGATGGGCGCCGAGCAGCTGCTCGGCCAGGGCGACATGCTCTACATGGCCGGCGGCGGTCGCATCAGCCGCGTGCACGGACCTTTCGCGTCGGACGAGGAAGTCGAGAAGGTGGTGCGCCACCTCAAGACGCAGGGACAGCCGGAATATCTCGAAGCCGTCACAGCCGAAGAACCCAGCGAGGACGAGGACGGCGCGGTGTTCGACGCGTCCGCCATGGGCGCGGACGGCGGCGGCGATTTGTTCTCGCAGGCCGTTGCGATCGTCAAACGCGACCGCAAGGCCTCGACCAGCTACATCCAGCGCCGCCTGCAGATCGGCTATAACCGCGCCGCATCGCTGATGGAGCGCATGGAACTGGAGGGCATCGTCGGACCCGCCAACCACGCCGGCAAGCGCGAGATTCTGGTCGAGGAAGAAGACAGCCATATGTGAGGCGAGCCGCCTCAGACCACCATTTCACGCAAAAACGTTATCTGCTTTTGGCCGAAATCACGCTAAAAGGGCGCCCAGCCACACAGGACGACGCGTTGATCAGACATCCGGACATTCGATTCGCTGCCATCATCGCCGCGCGGAGCGCGCGCATGGCCGGCGTGATTCTCGTCACCGCCGCGATGGTGATCACGGCGTCGTTCGCGCAGACCGTTCCCGTGCCGAAGCCTGCACCGAAGGGCCGCGACGGCGGTCCGGCCGGTGGAGGACCCGCGGTCACCGGCGCGACCCAGACGCCGCCCAATCCGGTGATCCCGGATCCGCGCCGCAACGTGCCGAGCAGCATCTTCCAGACCTTCGATGCGAACCAGAAGGCCCAGGCCGCCAAGGTCAGCGCCTATTTGTCGTCATTGTCGACGTTGGTCGGAAATTTCGTCCAGGTCGGCCCCGACGGCAGCAAGACGCAAGGTGACTTCTACATCCAGAAGCCAGGCAAGGTGCGCTTCGAATATGACGCGCCGAGCCCGATCGACATCGTCGCCGACGGATCGTCGCTGGTGGTGCGCGACCGCAAGCTCGCGACGCAGGACGTCTATCCGCTGTCGCAGACACCGTTGCGTTTCCTGCTGTCCGACCGCATCGACCTGATGAAGGACACCAACGTCGTCAACGTCTCGGCCGACGACGTCTTCGTCAGCGTCACCATCGAGGAGAAGCAGGCGCTGGTCGGCACCAGCCGCCTCTTGCTGATGTTCGGCGCCAAGGACGGCCAGTTGAAGCAGTGGACCGTCACCGACCCCCAAGGCTACGACACCACGATCGCGGTCTATAATCTGGATACGAGCAAGAAGCTCGATCCCGGCATGTTCAAGATCGATTTTACCAATTACGGCCCGTCGCCGGGCTGACGGTGCGTAGGGTGGGTTAGCGAAGCGTAACCCACCATCTCGGTCCGCAAATGTGGAAGCATGGTGGGTTACGCTACGCTAACCCACCCTACGATTCTGCCCCTGTGGACAAGCATTTTCCTCGCGCCAATCCATGCTAAGACGCATCCCTCATGCGTTTTTCCCTGACAACCTGGAACATCAATTCGGTGCGGCTGCGCATCGATCTGGTCGCAAAATTTCTCAAGAGCGCGCGGCCCGACGTGCTGTGTCTCCAGGAGACCAAGTGCATCGACGACGCCTTTCCCCTGAAGCGCTTCAAGCGGCTCGGTTACGAGCATGTCGCGCTGAACGGGCAGAAGGGTTATCACGGCGTCGCCATCGTCTCGAAAATTCCGTTCGAGTCAAAGGACATCCGCACCTTCTGCGACAAGGTGGATTCACGCCACATCTCAGTGTCGTTCGGAGAGAAGGCCGGGATCGCAAAGCCGTTGGTGGTGCATAATTTCTACGTGCCGGCCGGCGGCGACATTCCCGATCCCGCGCTGAACGAGAAATTCGACCACAAGCTCCGCTTCCTCGACGAGATGAAGGCGTGCGAGCCGTTGCATCCGCGCGGCGAGGATCGCCACATCCTGGTCGGCGATCTCAACGTCGCCCCGCATGAGAACGACGTCTGGTCGCACAAGCAGCTTCTGAAAGTGGTGTCGCACACGCCCATCGAAACCGAGAAGCTGCAAGCCGCGCTCGCCGCCGGCGAGTGGGTCGACGTCGCGCGCGAGCGCATTCCGATGTCGGAAAAGGTCTACACGTGGTGGAGCTACCGCTCCGCCGATTGGACCGTCGGCGACCGCGGCCGCAGGCTCGATCACATCTGGGTCTCGCGCGCGCTGAAAGATGCGGTCAGTGATTTCAAGATTTTGCGCGAGGCGCGCAGCTGGGAGCGTCCGTCGGACCATGTGCCGGTGACCGTGACGCTCGATGTATGATCTTGTAGCCCGGATGGAGCGAAGCGAAATCCGGGGCAGTTTTTCCGTAGGCGAGAATCCCGGATTGCGCTTCGCTCCATCCGGGCTACGAAGTTACGACACTCACGACGTCAGCTTCGCACCGGCCATCAATATATCGCTGGCGATCTGGCTGGAGCGCACCGCGAATTCATCGCGCAGACGAACGGCGGCGGGGGGGTCGCTTTCGAGCACGCGCTGAAACAGGCTGCGCGCGACGCGGATGACGGAGGCATGCTCGATCGCAATCGCGCTCGACGGCCGCTTCATCGGCACGATCAGCGCGAGCTCGCCGATCAGCGCACCGGGACTTGCGATCATCTCCGCGCCGGCGCCGTCGTCGACCCGGAAGGCGCCGCGCTGGACCACGAAGCCGGCATCGGCATCGTCGCCGAGATTGAACAAGACGTCGCCGCGGACGAAGTCACGCTGCTCGGAACCGATCGCCAGCATGCGCAACGAAGCGTCTCCCAACAGGCGCAGTGTCGGGACACGCTCGAGAAGCGCTACATCGTCGTCGATTGACATTCAGGTCCGGGGCTCAAGGGCACGCAATCTAAAACGATTCGCACGCCCCTGAAGCGTATCACGGCACCAGCTTGTAGCCACCGGCTTCCGTGACCAGGATTTCCGGGTTGGCGGCGTCCTTCTCGATCTTCTGGCGAAGGCGGTAGATGTGGGTTTCCAGCGTGTGGGTGGTAACGCCGGAATTGTAGCCCCAGACCTCCTGGAGCAGGGTCTCGCGTGAGACCGGCATCTGGCCGGCCCGGTAGAGGAAGCGGAGGATCGCGGTTTCCTTCTCCGTCAGCCGGACCTTGCGCGCGTTGGCGGCGGTCAGCATCTTGGAGCCGGGCCGGAAAGAGTAGGGGCCGACCGAGAACACCGCGTCCTCGCTGGCTTCGTGCTGCCGGAGCTGGGCGCGGATGCGCGCCAGCAGCACGGCGAAGCGGAAGGGTTTTGCGACATAGTCGTTGGCGCCGGATTCCAGCCCCAAAATCGTGTCGGAATCGGTGTCATGCCCGGTGAGCATGATGATCGGAGCCTTGAACCCGCCCTTGCGCAATGAACGGACCACTTCGCGGCCATCCGTGTCGGGCAGGCCAACATCCATCAGGACGAGATCGGGGGCATTGGCCTTCGCGGCGCTGGCGCCCTTGGCGCCGGTATCGACCGCGGAGGCTTCAAATTCTTCGTGCAGCGACAATTGCTCCACCAACGTATCGCGCAGATCGGTATCGTCATCCACGATCAGGATCTTGCGGGCATTGGCCATAGGGGGTCATCCTTTTGGGGTCCGGCGCGGCGCGCATCCATGCTGCACCCAGCCGAGAGGGAAGTTTAGGGGTCGCAATTATTATTGTTGTTCGTCTTGAAGTAGTGGGCTGTTACCGATTCACAACCCAGAACCACTCTAACCCAGAATAGCAGGCCGTTTTGATGAATGTCCTGTAATGAATTCGACATCGCACGTTCACATGAAAAATAAAGCTGCGTCAGCTAGTTACACCATGAACCGGAGGGCCGGGCCGCTGTCGGCGATCCGCGTTAAGGCTGCCGCCGGGAATCCGCGCCGGGGCTGGCTGACCGCCGGAGCGCTGACGATTCCGGTGGCGCTCGGACGCGGCGGCATTCTGGCGAACAAGCGCGAGGGCGATGGCGGCACCCCGAGGGGCAGCTTCCGTCCCAGGCGATTGTGGTGGCGGGGCGACCGGCACAGCCGCCCGCAGACCTTCCTGCCGGCCCGGATCATCACCGGCGAGGACGCCTGGTGCGAGGATCCCAAGGATCGCCATTACAATCAGGGAATCCGGCTCAGCGAGGGGCAGGGCGGCGACCGGCTCAAGCGGGCCGACCATCTCTATGACTTCATCATCGAAATCGACCACAACACGAGGCCGCGGATCGCCGGCCGGGGCAGCGCGGTGTTCTTGCATCTGGCCCGCGACAATTTCGGCCCGACCGCAGGCTGCGTCTCGATGACCAAAGCGGCGATGCGACAATTGCTGCGGCGGCTGGGACCAAAAACAAAAATCATCATCGGGTGAGGACACATGCTCGACAAGGATCAGATCGCCGCCGCTTCGCAGGTCCTGGTCAAACATTGGCGCGACGGCACCAAGCTTGACGCGCTGGAGCCACGGTTGCGGCCACAGAGCCGCGCCGAGGGATATGCCGTGCAGGCTGCGCTCAGCGGGACATTGTTCGGCTGGAAGATCGCGGCGACGAGCGAGTCCGGACAGAAGCACATCAATGTCGCGGGACCGCTGGCCGGCCGGATCATGAGCGACACCGTGATCACCGATGGCGGCACCGCCTCGATGAAGGGCAACGCGATGCGCGTCGGCGAACCCGAGTTCGCTTTCCGCATGGGACGCGATCTGCCGCCGCGCGCGGCGCCGTATACTGTCGACGAGGTGCTCGCCGCCGTGGACAGCTTACATCCCGCGATCGAGATTCCCGACTCACGCTTTGCCGATTTCGCCAGCGCCGGCGAGGCGCAGCTGATCGCCGACAACGCCTGTGCGCATCTGTTCGTGCTGGGCGCAGCGACGCATGCGAACTGGCGCGCCATGGATCTCGTCGAGGAGCGGCCGCAGATCACGTTGCGGGGCCAGCGTTATCTCGGCCACGGCAAGAACGTGCTCGGCGATCCCCGCATTGCCCTGGCCTGGCTGGCCAACGAGCTGCGCGGCCTCGGCATCACCTTGCGGGCAGGGGAGGTGGTGACCACGGGCACGTGCCATCCGCCGCTGCCGATCCAGGCGGGTGATCAGTTCACGGCGGATTTCGACGTGCTGGGGATGGTGTCGGTGAGTTTCTCTTGAGCCGCCCCATACACCGCCGTCATTGCGAGCGAAGCGAAGCAATCCAGAATCTTTCGGCGGAGGGACTCTGAATTGCTTCGCTCCGCTCGCAATGACGAATTCGAGAGTTCGTATGGCGCCCTGCCGTCGCTAACGACTCTCACCGGTGCCCGAAGATCGCACTTCCCACGCGCACATGGGTGGCGCCGAGCATGATCGCGGTCGCATAATCCGCGCTCATGCCCATGGAGAGCTTTTTCAATCCATTTCGCGCGGCGATCTTGGCGGTCAGCGCGAAATGCGCGGCCGGCGGCTCGTCCACCGGTGGGATGCACATCAACCCCGAGATCGTCAGCCCGTAGGTGTCGCGGCAGCTCGCGATGAAGGCATCGGCCTCGCCGGGGGCGATTCCCGCCTTCTGTGGCTCCTCACCGATATTGATCTGGACGAACAATTCCGGGTGCTTGTCCTGGGATTCGATTTCCTTGGCTAACGCCTGGCAAATACTCGGGCGGTCGACCGAATGGATGGCATCGAACAGCGCGACCGCCTCTTTCGCCTTGTTGGATTGCAGCGGCCCGATCAGATGCAGCGCGATACCGGGGTAAACAGAAGTTAACGCGGGCCACTTGCCTTTGGCCTCCTGCACGCGATTTTCACCGAATACGCGCTGTCCGGCGTCGATGACCGGGGTAATTGCATCCGCGGCGAAAGTTTTCGACACCGCGATCAGCGTCACGGAGGCACGTTCGCGCCGCGCATCCTTGCAGGCGCGCGCGATTTCGGCTTCGACCGCGGCGAGCGCGTTTGGTGAATGGCCGGTTAGCGGCGCGGCGTTGGCTTCGGTCATGATGTCGCATCTGAGCTGATTGTTGCGGAGCTAGTTCTAATTTTACCGAGTTCAAGAAAGAGTTTTTGAACCCTTTGCTTTACCTTAGCCGCGGGGTGGGCAGCGAAGATGGCAAACGTCAGTTTCAACCGCAAACGAGCGAAACTCAAGCAGGTTCTCGGAATCCGGGCGCGGCTTGCGTTGCTCGCGGTGATTCTGGTGACGCCTTTGATGTTCGAGCGCATCCGCTCGCTCGAAGACACGCGCACGCGGCAGATCGCGCAGGCCACGACCGAATTCACCACCGTTGCAAGGCACAGCGCCGATGCGCAGCGCGAGGTGATCTCGTCGGTCGAGACCATCCTGAAATCGGAAGCTTTCATCCGCGCCTCCGCCGGCGGCATCAGCAAGAGCTGTGACGTCCTGCGCGCGAGCCTGCCGTCGAATCTCCCCTGGATCCGTACGCTTCTGATCGCCGGCCAGGACGGACGCATCCAGTGCGCCACCAACAACATGTATGTCGGCCTCGACCTCAGTGACCGGCCGTACTTCCAGCAGGCGCAGGAAACCGGCCGCTTCGTGCTGAGTGACTTCATACTGTCGCGCCCCGTGCCGACACCAACCGTCATGGCGGTTTACCCGGTGTCCGCCTTCAGCGGCGTAGCGGATGCCGTCGTGCTCGCCACCGTCAACCTCGACTGGATGTCGAAGGTCATGAGCAATCTGGGTGGTCGCGCCGGCATCACGGCCGTGCTGGTCGACAGCGCGGGTACCGTGCTGGCCGCACCGGCCGACCAGCACAGCGCGATCGGACGTCCGCTCGACAACATGCCGCTGATGTCCGCGATCGCCGACAAGGCGCTGAGATCTGACCAGGACGAAGGCTCACTCTCTTTCCTCGCAGCCGACGGCTCCCGCCGCGCGGTGAGCTTTATCCGCATCGCCGGGACCAATGCCCGCCTGATCGCCAGCATCGACGAGGACAAGGTGTCCGCAGCCGTGAGCCGCGACATCCGCACCGCCTATCTTCAGCTGGCCTTCGTCGTGCTATTCGTGCTGCTCGGCGCACTGATCGCAGCCGAGAAACTGGTGATCAAGCCGATCAGGATGCTCGCAGACATGGCCAAGCGTCTGGGCGAGGGCGATCTGTCGGCGCGCGCCGCACGCAATCGCCTGCCATCCGAGTTCGTGCCGCTGGCCCGTGCGTTCAACGCGATGGCCGCGCAGCTCAGCCAGCGCGAACGCGAGCTGATGGCCAGCAATGACCGGCTCACGGTGATGGCCTCGATCGACATGTTGTCGGGGCTCGCCAACCGTCGCGGCTTCCAGAGCCGGCTCGACTTCGAATGGATGCGCGCGCAGCAATATGGCAGCGACCTCGCGCTTCTGATGATCGACGTCGACCATTTCAAGCTGTTCAACGACACCTATGGCCATCTCGAAGGCGATTCCTGCCTGACCAGGCTCGGCGAATCGCTGTCCGGCATCGCGGCCGACACGATGGGCTTCGCGGCCCGCTACGGCGGCGAGGAATTCTGCTTGTTGCTGCCGAACACCGACGTCGCGCGCGCCGTCGAAATCGGCGAACAGGCGCGCGCGGCCGTGCTGAAGCTGTGCCTGCCGCACATCACCTCCGACCACATGATCGTCACCGTCTCGATCGGTGTTGCCGCGACCAAGCCCAACGAGAGCCTGCGTCCGGGCGATTTGATCGAAGCCGCCGACGCCGCGCTCTACGCCGCCAAGCACCGCGGCCGCAACAACGTCGTCGAACACGGCATCACGGTGATCGACAACGGCGCGGCGGAAATGATGATGGCGGGTTGAGGGCTAACCCGCAGCCCCGGTGGCATCGAGTTCGCTCTCGGTGACCACGCGATTGCGGCCGCTGTTCTTGGCGAGATAGAGCGCGCGATCGCAGCGCTCGATGAAATCGGTGATCGCTTCGCCGGGCCGGTACTGCGCAACACCGATCGATACGCTGATATGGGGCAGGACCTCGCCGGTCGACCGGCGCCTGATCCTGCATTCCGCGATCGCGTGCCTGATGCGCTCGGCGAGATCGGCGCAGGCGGCGAGATCGGCATCCGGCAACACCGCGATCAGCTCCTCGCCGCCATAGCGGGCCGACAGGTCCTGCTCGCGGACCTTTTCGCGCAGCACCTTGGCCATCAGGCGCAGCACCTGGTCGCCGACACCATGACCGAAACTGTCGTTGAAGGTCTTGAAGTGGTCGATGTCGAGCATCAGCATGCTGAGCGGCTCGCCCCAGTCCGCAGTTGCCTGCGCCTTGCGCAGGAATTCGTCGAGCGCCCGGCGGTTGGCGAGGCCTGTGAGCGTATCGGTCCGGGCACGCTCCTCGGATTTGGAAAGGGAGGCGCGGATCACGTCGAGTTCGCGGGTCTTTTCCGCAAAGCCAGCCTCGAGCCGCGTCGCGCGGGTCGCCGCGCGTCCCAGCTCGTTCATGAGCTGGGCGACCAGCGCTTTGGGATCGACACCGGCCTTGCCCTGGTCCGCGACCTCGTTGATCGCCTGCATCTGGGAGTGATTGTCGGCAATCGCAGTCGCAAGAAAATCCTTCGCCGCGCCCATAAGGGTGTGGAGCCGCTCGGACGTGTCGACGACGATAGCACCCACCTGGGGCGCGACGTAGGTCTCGAACAGATCCTGATTGGTCCTGACGTCGAAGGGCCGATTGTGATCGATCAGGAGATCGATCGCGTTGCGCAGATCGTCATGGCTTCCCGCGAAATACTGGAACCAGACGGCGAAATTGGCCGGCGTGGCAGGGATCCGCTGTTCGGCCATGCTCCGCATCGCCCGTTCGGCAACGGACGCGGCATAGTCGTAATCGGGATCGTCGAAGCTGGCGTCCATCACAAGTCTTGAGAATTCTGGTTGGTCGCAAACTCGCATCGCCCCCTTAATCCCGCCCCAACGCGGCCTCAGTAGTTATGCGGTGCAGCACCGAAGGTTCCCAAATTGCGGCAACCCATTGACCCCTTGAGGACTTCTATGGCCTAGTCCGCCGTCTTTAGACGGCCAAATCCACGAAAACCCAACGATTCCATGACCTCCGAACGCTACAACGCCCGCGACGCCGAACCGCGCTGGCAAGCCGCCTGGGACCAACAGGCGATCTTCGTCTCCAGGAACGACGATCCGCGGCCGAAATACTATGTGCTGGAGATGTTCCCCTATCCGTCGGGGCGCATCCATATCGGCCATGTCCGCAATTACACGCTTGGCGACGTACTGGCCCGCTTCATGCGGGCCAAGGGTTTCAACGTGCTGCACCCGATGGGCTGGGACGCCTTCGGCCTACCGGCCGAGAACGCCGCGATCGAGCGCAAGGTGGCGCCGAAGGCCTGGACCTACGACAACATCGCCGCGATGAAGAAGCAGCTCCGCTCGATCGGGCTGTCGCTGGACTGGAGCCGCGAGATCGCAACCTGCGATCCCAGCTACTACAAGCACCAGCAGAAGCTGTTTCTGGACTTCCTGCGCGAAGGCCTCGCCGAGCGCGAAAAGCGCAAGGTGAACTGGGACCCCGTCGACATGACCGTGCTCGCCAACGAGCAGGTGATCGACGGCAAAGGCTGGCGTTCCGGTGCCGTTGTCGAACAACGGGAAATGAACCAGTGGGTCTTCAAGATCACGAAGTACTCGCAGGAGCTGCTGTCGGCCCTGGATACGCTGGATCGCTGGCCCGACAAGGTGCGGCTGATGCAGCGCAACTGGATCGGCCGGTCCGAGGGGCTGTTGATCCGCTTCGCGCTCGACGCAGCAACGACGCCGGCCGGCGAGAGCGAGCTGAAGATTTTCACGACGCGCCCGGACACGCTGTTCGGCGCGAAATTCATGGCGATCTCGGCCGATCATCCGCTGGCGCAGGCGGCTGCCGCCAAAAACCCTGCGCTCGCCGCGTTCATCGGCGAGATCAAGCGGATGGGCACGGCGCAGGAGATCATCGACACGGCCGAGAAGCAGGGTTTTGACACCGGCATCCGCGCGGTCCACCCCTTTGATCCCTCCTGGAAGCTGCCGGTCTATGTCGCCAACTTCGTGCTGATGGAATACGGCACCGGCGCCATTTTCGGCTGCCCCGCCCACGACCAACGCGACCTCGATTTCGTCAACAAATACGCTCTCGGCAACACGCCGGTGGTGTGCCCCGAAGGCCAGGATCCCAAGAGCTTTGTCATCACCGATACCGCCTATGACGGTGACGGCCGCATGATCAATTCGCGTTTCCTCGACGGCATGACCATCGATCAGGCCAAGGACGACGTGGCGAAGCGTCTCGAGACCGAGCTGCGCGGCAACGCGCCGGTCGGCGAGCGTCAGGTCAATTTCCGCCTGCGCGACTGGGGCATTTCACGCCAGCGTTATTGGGGCTGTCCGATCCCCGTCATCCACTGTCCGAAGTGCGACGTGGTGCCGGTGCCGGACGCCGACCTCCCCGTGGTGCTGCCGGAGGATGTGAGCTTCGACAAGCCGGGCAACGCGCTCGATCATCACCCGACCTGGAAGCACGTGACCTGTCCGCAATGCGGTGGCAAGGCGCAGCGCGAAACCGACACCATGGACACTTTCGTGGATTCGTCCTGGTACTTTGCGCGCTTCACCGATCCCTGGAACGAGAACGCGCCGACGACGCCAGAGGTCGCCAACCGGATGCTGCCGGTCGACCAGTATATCGGCGGCGTCGAGCATGCGATTCTGCATCTTCTCTACAGCCGCTTCTTCACGCGCGCGATGAAGGCGACCGGGCACATCGCACTGGACGAGCCGTTCGCCGGCATGTTCACGCAGGGCATGGTGGTGCACGAGACCTACCAGAAGGCCGACGGCACCTACGTCCAGCCGGTCGAGGTGAAGGTCGAGACCGGCGCCAATGGCCGCCGCGCGACGCTGCTGACGTCAGGCGAAGACATCCAGATCGGCCCGATCGAGAAGATGTCGAAGTCGAAGAAGAACACGGTCGACCCCGACGACATCATCGAGACCTACGGCGCCGACGTCGCGCGCTGGTTCATGCTGTCGGATTCCCCGCCCGAGCGGGACGTGATCTGGAGCGATGAGCGCGTCCAGGGCGCCTCGCGCTTCGTGCAGCGGCTGTGGCGGCTGGTGAACGATGCCGTGGAACCCGGCAAGAGTGCGCCGGCGGCCCGGCCGGCCAGCTTCGGCCCGGACGCCATCGCCTTGCGTAAGGCCGCCCATGGCGCGCTGGACAAGGTCACCACCGGGATCGAGCGGCTGCACTTCAACGTCTGCCTCGCCCATATCCGCGAATTCAGCAATGCGTTTGCGGAGGTCTTGCAGCGTCCCGGCCAGCCGGCCCCAGATTTGGCCTGGGCGATCCGGGAGGCCAGCCAGATCCTGGTCCAGCTGTTCTCCCCGATGATGCCGCATCTGGCCGAGGAGTGTTGGCAGGTTCTCGGCCACAGCGGGCTGGTTTCCGAGGCCGATTGGCCCCAAATCGAACGCGATTTGCTGGTTGAAGACCGTGTGACCCTGGTGGTTCAGGTCAACGGCAAGAAGCGGGGTGAGGTCACAGTTGCAACAGCGGCCGAGAATCCGGAAATCGAGGCTGCCGTTTTGGCCCTCGATGCGGTAAAACTGGCCTTGGACGGCAAGCCCGTCCGCAAGGTGATTATCGTCCCCAAGAGGATCGTGAATGTTGTCGGCTAGGATCCGCATCGCAGCCCGCTTGCTGGCGGTCGCCGCACTGGCGGCCATGACGGCTGGCTGCTTCCACCCGATGTATGCCGAGCACACCGACGGCACGCCCGGCCTGCGCGAGAAGCTGATGGGGGTCGATCTGCCCCCGATCGCCAAGTCCAATGCCTCGCGCGAAGCCCGCGTCGGCGTCGAGGTCCGCAACGCGCTCGCCTTCAAGCTCTATGGCACCGCTACCGGCATGCCGCCGACCCACCGCCTGGAGATCCGCTTCTCGAGCGGCAAGTCGTCGCTGATCGTCGACCCCAACACCGGCCTGCCGAGCAGTGAAAACTACGGCCTCGACGCCCAGTACAATCTGATCGAGGTCGTCAGCGGCAAATCGGTGATGACCGGCACCACCTTCTCCCGCGTGACCTACGACATGCCCGGCTCCTATCAGCGTTTCAGCCGCAACCGCGCGGTACGTGATGCCGAGGATCGTGCCGCCAACGAGATCGCCGAGAACATCACGACTCGACTCGCCTCGTTCTTCACCGCGGGCACTTAATTCATCCCGTCATCCCGGTTCGCCCGGACTGACGAATCCCAGGCACCATGGTCGCGCTGCGCGGAAAAGAGATCGACGCCTATCTCGCCCGCCCCGATGCGGGCCGTCCGATCATCCTGCTCTACGGTCCTGACGCCGGACTGGTCCGCGAACGCGCGGATGCGCTGATCGCCTCGGCTGTCGACGATCCCAACGATCCATTCTCGCTGGTCAAGGTCGATGGCGACGAGCTCTCCGCCGAGCCGTCGCGCCTCGTCGACGAGGCCATGACGGTGCCGCTGTTCGGCGGCCGCCGCGCCATCCGCGTGCGCGCCGGCTCGCGCAGCTTTGCCAGTGCTATCGACACGCTGGCGGAGATGGGCGTCAGGGATTGCCGCATCGTGATCGAGGCCGGTGAGCTGCGCCCGGAATCGCCACTGCGCAAGGCCTGCGAACGCGCCAAGACGGCCGTCGCGATCGCTTGTTATCCCGATACCGAGCGCGACCTCGCCAAGCTGATGGAAGACGAGCTCCGCATCGCCAATTTGCGCATCGCGCAGGACGCCCGCGCGGCGCTGATGTCGTTCCTCGGCGGCGACCGGCAGGCCTCGCGCAACGAGCTGCGCAAGCTCACGCTCTATGCCCACGGCAAGGGCGAGATCACGCTGGATGACGTGATGGCCGTGGTCGCCGATGCGTCGGAGCTGAAACTCGATCCGATCGTCGATGGCGCCTTCGCCGGCCGGCCCGAGATCGTAGAGAACGAGTTTGCCAAAGCCATGATCGCCGGCACCTATCCTGGCATGATCATCTCCGCGGCGCAGCGCCAGGCGGCGTGGCTGCACAAATCGGCGCTCGCGATCGCCGACGGCACCCCCGCTTCCGCCGTGCTCGACAGCGGTTATCCGCGCCTGCATTTTTCGCGAAAGCCCGCGGTCGAAACCGCACTGCGTAATTTCAGCGTGGCGCGGCTCGCCGTCATCATCGAGCAGCTCGCGACCGCCGCGCTCGACACCCGCAAGCAATCCACCCTCGCCGCCGCCATCGCCCAGCGCACGCTGATGTCGATCGCCGCAAACGCGAAGCGGCGGGGCTGAGCGTCCCGCTCTGTCCACATCATTGCGAGCGAGTCTCTCTCCCCTCGTCATTGCGAGGAGCCCTTGCGACGAAGCAATCCAGAATCTCTCCGTGGAAAGATTCTGGATTGCTTCGCTGCGCTCGCAATGACGTGTGGATCGGCATGAGGTCCTGGCTTTCGCCAGGACGACACCAAGCGGCTACACCGCGCCCTTCGCCAGCCGTCGCATCACCTCGTCGAGCTGATCGAGGTTGCGGTAGTTGATCTGGACCAAGCCGCCGGGGTCGCGGTGGTTCACTGTGACCTTGAGCCCGAGCGCGTCGCTGACGCGCTTCTCGAGGTCGACCGTGTCGGGGTCCTTTTCCTTCGCCCCCGTGCGTGCCTTCTGCGGCTTTCGCTCCGGCACGCCCTCTTCATGCGCCAGCGCCTCGGTCTGGCGGACGTTGAGGCCCTCTTCGACGATGCGCTTGGCAGCGGCGACCGGATCAGGCACGCCGATCAGCGCGCGTGCATGACCAGCGGTCAACTCGCCGCTCGTGATCAAGGCCTGCACCTCGGCTGGAAGCTTCGTCAGCCGCATCATGTTGGCGATGTGGCTGCGGCTCTTGCCGACGACTTTGGCAATGTCGTCCTGGCTGCGTTTGAACTCGTCGGCGAGCGCGTGATAGCCGAGCGCCTCTTCCATCGGGTTGAGGTCTTCGCGCTGCACGTTCTCGACGATCGCGAACTCCAGCGCATCGCTGTCGCTGATGTCGACGGGGACGATCGGCACTTCGTGCAGGCCGGCCATTTGCGACGCGCGCCAGCGCCGCTCGCCGGCGATGATCTCGAAGCGGTCCTGCGCACCCTTCACCGGGCGCACCACGATCGGCTGGATCACGCCATGCTGCCTGATCGAATCGCTGAGCTCCCTGAGCTCGCTTTCCGAAAAGGTCCGGCGCGGGTTGCGCGGATTGGGCTTGATGAACTCGATCGGCACCTTGCGTTGCGCGCGCGGGCGATCGACATGCTGAGCCTCGCCGCCGACGTCACCGATCAGACTCGCAAGACCCCGGCCCAGTCGCGAACGCGCTTCATCGGCCATCGCCAGCTCCCTTGGATTCACGCTGCAGCACTCCAGAACTGAATTGTAGTAGGGTGGGCAAAGCGAAGCGTGCCCACCAGTTAGTCATGTGCGGAAGATGGTGGGCACGGCGAAGACGCCTTTGCCCACCCTACAGCACCTCTCTAATGCGTCGTTCGCAGCTCGCGCTCGCGCTGGATCACTTCGGTGGCGAGCCGCAGATAAGCTTCGCTGCCGACGCATTTGAGATCGTAGACCAGCACCGGCTTGCCGTAGGACGGCGCCTCGGAGATGCGCACGTTGCGCGGGATCATGGTCTTGTAGACCTTCTCGCCCATGAATTGCCGGACGTCGGCAACGACCTGGTTCGAGAGATTGTTGCGGGAGTCGAACATGGTCAGCACGATGCCGTGGATCGACAGGTTCGGATTGAGCGTCGAGCGCACCTGCTCCACCGTCTGCAGCAATTGCGACAGACCTTCGAGCGCGAAGAATTCGCACTGCAGCGGCACCAGGATCGCGTCGGAAGCCGCCATCGCGTTCACGGTGATCAGATTGAGCGAGGGCGGACAGTCGATCAGCACGTAGGTGTAATCGGCGTCGGGCGAGACATTGTTGTTGAGCGCGCTGATCGCGTCACGCAGCTTGTACGCACGACCGGGCGTGGTGCCGAGCTCGAGCTCGAGACCGGAGAGATCCATGGTCGAGGGCGCAATATGCAGCCGCGGCACTGCCGTCGACACCACCGCTTCCCGCAGGCTCGCCTCGCCCACCAGAACGTCATAGGTCGAGCAGGAGCGGTTGCGGCGATCAATGCCGAGTCCGGTCGAGGCGTTGCCCTGCGGATCGAGATCGACGATCAGAACACGTTCGCCGATCGCAGCGAGCGCCGTGCCGAGATTGATCGCCGTAGTTGTTTTTCCCACACCGCCCTTCTGATTCGCCAGCGCCAGGATGCGCGGATGGCCCTGCGGGACGGCGGCGGTCTGTTCTTGCTGCGGTTCGTCAATCACGCTCATCGCAAATTCCCCACTCGGCCCCTGACGCCTCACCCGCGCCGTTCGACGGAAGCCAGCTCGACGATCCAACCGTCGCCTGTACGGCTTTGGTGGAGCTGCGGCTGAATATTCCAATATTTAGTAGCTTCGGTCAATTCAGACTCTACATCTTGACCTTTGAGAAACAACGCTTTTGCGCCCTGGCGCATCAGCGGCTCCGCAAAGCCGATGAGTTGATGTAGCGGAGCCAGCGCACGCGCGGTGACGCAATCGACCGGGCCGGTGATTCTATCCACATTATCCCCGATCTCAGCGAGATGTACGACCCCCGGAGATGTAGTGACGCGGATGGCTTCGCGCAGGAAGGCTGCCTTCTTGGCGATTCGCTCAACCAGATGGACGCTCGCCCCGGCCGTCCCCGCCATGGCGCAGGCCAGGACGACGCCGGGAAAGCCGCCGCCGCTGCCGAGGTCGGCCCAGCGCTTGGCTGATGGGGCGAGAGCGACGAGCTGAAGCGAGTCGGCGATGTGCCGGGTCCAGAGATGCGGCAATGTCGAGGGCGCGACGAGATTGGTCTTGGCCTGCCACTCCCGCAGCAGCGCGATGTAGCGATCGAGCCGGGTTTCGGTTTCATGTGAAACGGGCGCAAGCTTGAGCGCCGCAATCTTGTCGGCCGCGATGACGGCGTCCAACGATCGATCGTTGGCGCTGGCCTTGTCGATCTTCGGCTTGGTCGGCGCCGGTTCGGAGCGACGACCGGCGCCCTCACCCGCCGAAGGTTTTCCTGATGACGATCTGCCGCCGCCCGGCTCGCGCTGTTTCACGTGAAACCTATGCGATTGCTTTGGAAGTCTTCCGCGCTTCGCGGCGAAGATAGGCCGCAAGGATGCCGAGCGCGGCTGGCGTCATGCCGTCGATTCGGCCGGCTTGGCCAACGGTGAACGGCCGCGCCTTCTCCAGCTTGGCCCGCACCTCGTTGGAGAGACCGGGGACCTGCTGGTAATCGACGTCCGACAGCACCATCCCCTCGTCCCGCCTGAAGGCTTCAACGTCGGCGCTCTGGCGCTCCAGATAGACATCGTATTTCGCGTCGATCTCGAGATGGGTGGCAATGACGGGATCAATGGCAGCGAGCTCCGGCCAGATCGCACGGACCTGACTCCAGCCGATGTCGGGATAGGCCATCAGCTCGAAGGCCGACCGCCGCTGACCGTCCCGGTTCAGGGTGAGACTATGCTTGATGGCCTCGTTCGGGGTGATCGTCAGCGACTTCGAGAGCGCTCGAGCCGCATTCAGCGCGTCCATCTTGGCGCGATGATGCGCGGTCCGAGCGCTTCCAACGCATCCCAACGCGATGCCCTTCTCGGTTAGACGCTGGTCTGCGTTGTCCGCACGCAGCGTCAGCCGGTACTCGGCCCTGGAGGTGAACATCCGATAGGGTTCGCTGATGCCGCGGGTGACGAGGTCGTCGATCATCACGCCGAGATAGCCATCGGCCCGGTCGAACACCGTCAGCGCGGCGCCGCTCGCAGCCAATGCTGCGTTCAACCCTGCAACGATGCCCTGGCCGGCAGCTTCCTCGTACCCGGTGGTGCCATTGATCTGCCCGGCCAGGAACAGGCCGCGCAAACGCTTGGTCTGGAGGGTCGGATCGAGCTCACGGGGATCGATGTGATCGTATTCGATGGCATAGCCCGGCCGGACCATCTTCACCCGCTCCAAGCCGGGAATGGTTGCGAGGATGGCGAGCTGAACTTCCTCCGGCAGCGAGGTCGAGATGCCGTTGGGATAGACGGTGCTATCGTCGAGCCCTTCCGGCTCCAGGAAGATCTGGTGACCGTCGCGATCGCCGAAGCGAACGATTTTGTCCTCGATGGAGGGGCAATAGCGCGGGCCAGAGCTCTTGATCTGGCCCGAGTACATCGGAGAGCGATGGACATTGGCCCGGATCACGTCGTGGGTGGCGGAATTGGTCCGGGTGATCCCGCACTGGATCTGTGGCGTCGTGATCCGCTCGGTCATTACCGAAAACGGCTCCGGAGGCTCGTCCCCCGGCTGCATCTCGACCGCGGACCAGTCGATCGTCGAGCCATCGAGCCGCGGCGGAGTGCCCGTCTTGAGCCGTCCAAGGGTAAATCCGGCGCGCTCGAACGAGGTCGAAAGGCCCATCGCAGGCGCCTCGCCGACCCTGCCGGCCGGCCAGTTCTTCTCGCCAAGATGGATCAGTCCGCGGAGGAAGGTGCCGGTGGTGACGACGACAGCCCCTGCCCGAAGTTCGCGGCCATCCGCCAGGCGCAGACCGATCACCCGTCCCTCGACCACGATCAGCTCGTCCGCCTCGCCTTCGACGACGGAAAGACCCTCTGTCTCCCGGATCGCCGCCTGCATTGCGGCGGCATAGAGCTTCCGGTCGGCCTGCGCGCGCGGTCCACGCACCGCCGGGCCCTTACGGCGATTGAGGACGCGAAACTGGATGCCACCGGCATCGCCGACCCGGCCCATCAGACCATCGAGCGCATCGACCTCGCGAACCAGATGGCCCTTGCCGAGACCGCCAATGGCGGGATTGCAGGACATCGCGCCGACGGTGGAGAAACGATGCGTCACCAGGGCCGTGGCCGCGCCCATCCGGGCAGAGGCAGAAGCGGCCTCACAGCCGGCGTGGCCGCCGCCAATCACGATGACGTCGAAGCTCTCTCGCTCTGTTCGCATGGGCGGACTTCTAACTCACAGGCGGGGAAGCCGGAAGAGGAAAACTGGAGAGGCGGTTGTTTCACGTGAAACGGGGCAAAGCGGAGCCTTTCCGCGAAAACAACCCCATGCACAGTAGAGTGGCCCTTGGAAACGTTGTCGTTTTTTGTGAGAGAAAAACGGGCCACGAGGGGAAAAGGCGTGGTCTGAAAGCCCGGACGGGTCGGCGATCGGACCACGACGGCAGGAAAGTACCCCAAAGCCCTGCGAGCGGAACCGACGCAATCCAAGACCTTTCCGCGCACCCGCTCCTAAGGTGTTACCGCTTGCAGTGGCCCCCGCGCACCAACCAGCGACTCAGTCGATGAGTGTTTCACGTGAAACCTCTCGGAACCGAGCTGGCCCTGTTTTCACGTGAAACACCAAGAAGTGGAACAAAGGTTAGTTCTACAATGAAGAACTAGCGCTACTTCCCAACACAGAATTTCTGGAAAATGGCCCCCAGGACGTCTTCGACATCCACGCGACCCAGTAGCCGGCCCAAGGCATAGGCGGCCGCGCGCAGCTCTTCGGCGGCAAGCTCCTCGCCCTCTTGTACTAGCTCAAGACTCCGGCGCAAGCTGTCCGCTGCCCGGCGCAGCAGATCCCGCTGCCGGGCCCGGGTCACCAACGCCCCCTCGGTCGTTCCGAAAAACTCGGCGGCAAATTTCACGAGGGCATCGACCAGCTCGGGAATGCCGTCCCCCCGGCTCGCCGCGATTCCGAACTCACCACCCGGTCCGACCGCCTCGACCCCGCCGAGATCGATCTTGTTGCGCACGATCCAGACCGAGCCGCCGGAGCGAGCGCCTGCGTTGCCGGACTTCCCCAGCGACGGTATAGCGGCCGGATCGACAGCGCGCCCACCCTCCACCAGCCACAACACGAGGTCGGCATCCTCGGCCCGGGCTCGCGCCCGGCGCACACCCTCCTGCTCCACCGGATCGTCGGTCTCGCGAATGCCGGCGGTGTCGATCACCGTGACGGGATAACCATCGAGATCGAGCTGCACCTCGATCACATCGCGCGTCGTGCCGGCATGCGGCGAGACGATCGCCACGTCGCGGCGCGCGAGCTGGTTGATCAGGGTCGACTTGCCGACATTCGGCTCACCCGCGATCGCAACCACCAGGCCGTCGCGCAAACGTTCAGCTTGTCCCTGTGCCGCAAGAACTTCTGTGATTTCGTCAAGCAGCGCACTGATCGCCTTGACCGCAGGCGCCAGCAACTCGGCGGGCACATCGCCCTCGTCGGAGAAATCGATGCCGGCCTCTATCAAGGCCGAGGCCTCGATGATGCGCTCGCGCCAGTCGCGCGCGCGATCGCCGAGGAGACCCTGCAACTGCCGTAACGCCTGGCGCCGCTGGCGGTCGGTGTCGGCGTGAATGAGATCGTCGAGGCCCTCCGCCTCGGTCAGGTCGAGCTTGCCGTTCTCGAAGGCGCGCCGGGTGAATTCGCCGGGCTCGGCGGCGCGCGTTTTCGGAATTACGGAAATGGCGGCAAAGAGTGCGGCCAGCACCGCGCGCCCGCCATGGACGTGAAATTCGGCGACGTCCTCGCCGGTCGCGCTGGCGGGCCCTGGAAACCACAGCACCACCGAATCGTCGATCGGCCGGCCCGCGCCGTCATGAAGGAGCCGGCGGCTGGCCTGTCTCGGCGCCGGCAGCTTGCCCGCCAGCGTCGTCAGCACCAGGCTGGCGCTTGGCCCGGAGACGCGCACCACCGCGAGCGCGCTCGGCGGACGGCCGGACGACAGCGCAAAGATGGTCTGGTCTCGCGGATGCATGGCCTATTTGTCCGGCTGAAAGAGAAAAGGCAAATATCCGTTTTGGCAGACAAATCGCGCGATTATGCTGCACCAATTCCCGCAGCAAAGCCGATGTTGCGACGCAATAAATTCGCGAGCGGCTGCTGCAAGAACCACTTCCAACGGAATGGGATATGTCCCTCGATTTCGCTATTTTCAAATCGTATCAATATGTTAGGAGAGATCCGCTCCAAGCGGCAAACACCCCACCATGCTGCACCTTCGCTGCAGCAAAGCCGCACAACGAAAAAGGGCGCCCGAAGGCGCCCTTTGATCATGCTGCACTGCAATCAGGTGTTCATCGAGTCGAAGAACTCGGAATTGCTCTTGGTCGAGCGAAGCTTGTCGAGCAGGAAGTCGATTCCGTCCATCGTCCCCATCGGATTCAGGATGCGGCGGAGCACGTACATCTTCTTCAGGACCACCGGATCCGTGATCAGCTCTTCCTTGCGGGTGCCGGAGCGTGAAATGTCGATCGCCGGGAAGGTCCGCTTGTCCGAAACCTTGCGGTCGAGGATCAGCTCGGAGTTGCCGGTGCCCTTGAACTCTTCGAAAATGACTTCGTCCATGCGGCTGCCGGTATCGACCAGCGCGGTCGCGATGATCGTCAGCGAGCCGCCCTCTTCGATGTTGCGGGCAGCGCCGAAGAAGCGCTTCGGCCGCTGCAGCGCGTTGGCATCGACACCGCCGGTCAGCACCTTGCCGGATGACGGCACCACGGTGTTGTAGGCGCGGCCGAGGCGCGTGATGGAGTCCAGCAGGATCACGACGTCGCGGCCATGCTCGACCAGACGCTTGGCCTTCTCGATCACCATCTCGGCGACCTGGACGTGGCGCACCGCCGGTTCGTCGAAGGTCGAGGAGACGACCTCGCCCTTCACCGAGCGCTGCATGTCCGTGACTTCTTCCGGACGTTCGTCGATCAGGAGCACGATCAGATAGCACTCGGGATGATTATGCGCGATCGAGTGCGCGATGTTCTGCATCAGCACGGTCTTGCCCGTGCGCGGCGGCGCCACGATCAGCGCGCGCTGGCCTTTGCCGATCGGCGCGACGATGTCGATCACCCTTGCAGACAGGTCTTTCCGCGTCGGATCGTCGATTTCCATGCGGAAGCGCTGATTCGGAAACAGCGGCGTGAGGTTGTCGAAATTGACCTTGTGCTTGGCCTTTTCCGGGTCCTCGAAATTGAGCGTGTTGACCTTCAGCAGCGCGAAATAGCGCTCGCCCTCTTTCGGGCTGCGGATGTGGCCTTCGATGGTGTCGCCGGTGCGCAGGCCAAAACGGCGGATCTGCGAGGGCGAAACGTAGATGTCGTCCGGGCCCGGCAGATAATTCGCATCGGGCGAGCGGAGGAAGCCGAAGCCGTCGGAGAGAACCTCGACGACGCCTTCGCCGACAATGTCGGTCTCGGCGAGCGCAAGCTGCTTGAGGATAGCGAACAGCAGCTCCTGCTTGCGCATGGTGCTGGCATTCTCGACCCCATTCTCTTCCGCGAACGAGACGAGCTCGGCCGGCGTCTTCGACTTGAGGTCCTGGAGTTTGATTTCCCGCATTGGGGTGGTCCTGTGGGGTAACCTGGGAGGGGGGTGCGAGGAGGCTCTGAAATGCGGACGCGAAAAGGTAAGGTCCGCAGGTCTGGCAAGGAGAGCGCCGGTGAGGCTTCAAACCTGATGGGGTGTCCGGCCTCTGGAAAGCTCAGACACGACCACATCCGCCTGCGTTGGGTGGGATATCGCTAATATAGAAAATCGCCTCACACTCCGCAAGCAGAAGCACTGAGCGATTGTTGGCGACCGCTGCCTAGAACGGCTTCACGATCACCATGATGACGATCAGAATCATCAGGGCAGTCGGTACCTCGTTGATAATACGATAAAATTTCTGGCTTCGGGGGCGCCGGTCCGCCGCGAAATCCTTCAACCAGCGCGAAAAAAAGCCGTGGACCGCGGACATAGCCAAGACCAGTGCCAGTTTTACGTGCAGCCAGCCGAAAGTGAACCAGTGTCCAGCCCAGGCGAGATAAAGCCCGGCGAGCCAGGTCACGATCATGGCGGGGTTGATGATCGCCTTGAACAGCCGCCGTTCCATGGTCTTGAACGTTTCCGACTGCTTCGAGCCGATTTCGGCCTCGCAATGATAAACAAACAGCCGCGGCAAATAGAGCATGCCCGCCATCCAGGAGATGACGGCGATCACATGCAGCGCCTTGATCCAGAGGTAGACGTCTTCAAACATGTCTGAGGTCCGGATTCCTGCCCAGCCGAGAGGGAACGCTGGGGATAGTAAGGAGTCGTTAAGGTCTTGCCTGCACACATATCCGTCCGTAGCGCCCTTCTCCAATAAGAATCTTAGATTCTTAAGGTTTGAGTCTATGTGACGGTGAATTGGACTCACACATTTCCGTCCGCCCGTTCACACGCGCTTGTTCACATCCATCAACATATCCCTGATCGCTCTGGCCGCTTTCGATAAGTCGGTCAGCTTCAAAGGCTTGCGCGTTTCTGTCGGCAGCTTATCAAGAGGGTTATCGACGCAATCCCGTTTCCCTTTCGGCAGGGCGTCGAAGTTGTTCTCAGGGGCAGTGGTGTGAAGAAAATTGGCACTTGTCCCGCCCCCGGTGTCGCACATCCCTTTCCAAGGGGTTAAGCTCCACAGAAATCCACAAACCACACCGGTTTCATACAAAGGGCTTTTGTGCCGACCTCGAGCAATTATTTCCATCTGCACCTCGTCTCCGACTCCACCGGTGAGACGCTGATCACGGTGGCGCGCGCCGTTGCCGCCCAGTACGCCAACGTGACCCCGGTCGAGCACGTCTATCCGTTGGTGCGCAGTCAGAAACAGCTTGATCGCGTGCTCGACGAGATCGAGGAAGCACCGGGAATCGTGCTGTTCACGCTGCTCGAGAAGGATCTGGTCGCCAGACTCGAGGACAAGTGCAAGGGGATCAATGTTCCGAGCCTGTCGATCATCGGCCCGGTGATGCAGTTGTTCGAGGCGTATCTCGGAGCTGCCACGACCGGCCGGGTCGGCGCCCAGCACGTCCTCAATGCCGAATACTTCAAGCGCATCGACGCGTTGAACTACACGATGATCCACGATGACGGCCAGCATGTCGAAGGGCTCGATGATGCGGACGTGGTCCTCGTCGGTGTCTCCCGCACCTCCAAGACCCCGACCTCGATCTACCTCGCCAACCGCGGCATCCGCACCGCCAACGTCCCGCTGGTTCCAGGCATTCCGGTGCCCTCGCAACTGGAAACGTTGACGCGACCGCTGGTGGTGAGCTTGCATGCGACGCCGGAACGGTTGATTCAGGTGCGCACGAACCGTCTGCTCTCCATGGGCGCCGATTCCAGCAGCGACACCTATACCGACAAGCAGTCGGTCGCCGAAGAGGTCGCATTTGCCCGCAAGCTGAGCGCCAAGCACGATTGGCCGCTGCTCGACGTCACGCGGCGCTCGATCGAGGAAACCGCCGCGGCGATCATGAAACTCTATAGTGATCGTCAGCGTAACCGGCCTTCTGAATAGCCTCGTAATAGACTTGGGAATAATTTTGCGATGGGCCTGTGGCTCGGCAAATCTTCGTTGATCCTGGCCTCGCAGAGCAGCGCGCGAAAGATGCTGCTGGCCAATGCCGGGCTCGAGTTCAAGGCGATCACGGCTGATATCGACGAGCGCGGCATCCAGGCCGCCTCCGGGCTTTCTGGTCCGCGCGAGATTGCGCTGCTGCTGGCGCGCGAAAAAGCCAAGGCAGTCTCGGCCCATCACGCCGGAAGCACCGTCATCGGTGCCGATCAAACGCTGGCGCTTGGCGATCGCCTCTTCAACAAACCTGCGGGCCGCGCCCAGGCGTTGGCGCAACTGCGCGATCTCTCCGGCCATAGTCATGAGCTGAATTCCGCGGTGGCGATCGCACGTAACGGTGAGATCATCTTTGAGGACGTCTCGGTCGCGCGCCTCGCCATGCGGCAGATGACCGAGGCCGAGCTTTCGGCCTATCTCGACATCGCCGGCGATGCCGTCACCACCAGCGTCGGCGGCTATCAGCTCGAAAGCCTGGGCATCCATTTGTTCGAGCGTATCGAGGGCGATCACTTCACCATCCTCGGTCTGCCGCTGCTGCCGCTGCTTGCGTTCCTGCGGCGCGAGCGGCTAGTTGCGGTGTGAATGGCAGAGATGGCTGGACGCTGATGCGGATCCTGGGACTGACCGGCTCGATCGGGATGGGCAAATCCACCACCGCGAAATTATTCGCGGAAGCTGGCGTCCCCGTCTACGATGCCGATGCCGCCGTCCATCAGCTCTATGAGGGCGAGGCCGCGCCCGCGATCGAGGCGGCCTTCCCCGGCACCACCGCGAACGGCAAGGTCGATCGGCCAAAACTGTCGGCGCGTGTGGTGCACGATGCTGCCGCCATCAAGCAGCTCGAGCAGATCGTCCATCCGATGCTCGGCGCTTCCCGGAAAAAATTCTTCGCCGACGCCGAAGCCGCCAACGCGCCGGTCGTGGTGCTGGACATTCCGCTGCTGTTCGAGACTGGTGGCGAGACGCGGGTCGATGCCGTGGTCGTGGTGACGACGTCTCCGGAACTGCAGCGCGAGCGGGTGCTGGCGCGCGGCACGATGGACGAGGCCAAGCTCGACGCCATCATCGCCAAGCAGACACCCGATGCGGAAAAGCGCAGGCGTGCCGATTTCGTGGTGGATACGTCGCACGGACTTGATCCGGTGCGCGCCCAAATCGCGCACATCCTGGCCGAGGTCGTTAAGATGCCGCAGCGGCGAGCCTGATTCGCCGCGTTACACGGCTTCTCAGATCATGCGCGAAATCGTTCTCGACACCGAAACCACCGGCCTCGACCCGCTGCGGGGAGATCGCCTGGTCGAAATCGGCTGCGTCGAGATGCTCAATCGCATGCCGACGGGGCAGAGCTTCCACGTCTACATCAATCCTGAGAGGGATATGCCGGCAGAAGCCTTTGCCGTGCATGGGCTGTCGGCCGAGTTTCTGGCGACGAAGCAGCTGTTTCACGAGGTCGTCGACGATTTTCTGGAGTTCATCGGCGACGCGCCGCTGGTGATCCACAATGCCTCGTTCGACATCAGCTTCATCAATGCCGAGCTCGACCGGATCAAGCGCCCGGCGATCCCGCGCGAGCGGCTGGTCGATACGCTGCTGCTGGCCCGGCGCAAGCATCCCGGCGTGTCGAACCGGCTCGACGATCTCTGCTCGCGCTATGCGATCGACAATTCACGCCGCACCAAGCACGGCGCGTTGCTCGACGCCGAGCTGCTTGCGGAAGTCTATGTGGATCTGGTCGGGGCGCGGCAATCGCAGCTGCTGCTGGCTTCAGAATCTGAGGAGACTCGCGCGAATGGGGCTGCCGATGCGCCTCGGCGGCAACGGCCGGCGCCGCTCACTCCGCGGATTTCAGACGCCGAGCGCGAGGCCCACCGGGCCTTCATCGCAACGCTCGGCGACAAGGCGATCTGGAACGAGTTTCTGCCCGCTCCAGCTGTCGCTTCGGCTGGTTAGGCTTGGCCGCTCGGCTGAGCGGCCATTTGCCGCTCCATGTTCTGACGATAGAGCCCGACGAAATCGACCGGATCCAGCATCAAAGGCGGGAATCCGCCGTCGCGCACGGCAGTGGCGATGATCTCACGGGCGAACGGGAACAGCAGGCGCGGGCATTCGATCATGACCAGCGGATGCAAATTATCCTTCGGCACGTTGGAGATGCGGAACACGCCGGCATAAGCGAGCTCGAACGAGAACATGATCTTGCCGGCGGTCTCGGCCTTGCCCTCGACCGACAACGTCACCTCGAACTCCTGTTCGCTGAGATTGTTGGCGCTGACATTGATCTGGATGTTGATCTGGGGCGGCTGGCTCTGCTGCTGGAGCGAGCTGGGCGCGTTCGGATTTTCGAACGAGAGGTCCTTGGTATATTGCGCCAGGACGTTGAGCTGGGGAGCCTGGGCCGCCTCGGGAGGGGTGCCGTTACCGTTGGTCATAAGAGTGTCTCCTTACCCGATTGGGCTGAATTTCGCGGCGGTTGGCTAACATAGGGCTACCTCGTTCCACAAGGACGAACGGTCCCGGATGGGGAATTCCGGCCACGGCCACAACCGCGGCGTTCACCCCGTCGATCCGGCGTAACCGCGGCTTAAACGATTGAAGATGCGCGATTTCCGGGCAGGATCGGGTTTCCTCTTAAGCATAAAACGCGCTACACTCGGTGCTGTGCCAAAAGGCGCCATTGGCCGGGCAAGATTTCGTGCCTACATCCCACGGACCTGACGCGCGGACCCGAAATGGTGATGTAGACTTGCCGTTCCGGTATGGAACGGTCTACTGGCCGGATCGATTTTCCCGGCACGACCCCTTCGAACGGCCCCTTCTACAGACGACCAGAAAGCGAATACGACGTGGACATCTACACCATCATCTTCCTGGCGCTGGCGGTCTTCATCTTTCTGAGGCTGCGCAGCGTGCTGGGGCAGCGCACCGGCAACGAGCGGCCGCCGTTCGACCGCAACGCGCTCCAGGGTGCCCAGGACAAGAACGTCGTCACCATGCCGGGCAAGGTCATCGACCAGGCCCCCTTGGCGCCGACGGCCGAGCCGGCCCCGCCCTCCGACCGCTGGAAGGGCCTGACCGAGCCGGGCACCGTGCTCGCCCAGGGCCTCGACTCCATCGTCGAAAAGGATTCCACCTTCGATCCGCGCCATTTCATCTCCGGCGCCCGCGGCGCCTATGAGATGATCGTGCTGGCCTTTGCCAATGGCGACCGCCGTTCGCTGAAAGACCTGTTGTCGTCGGAGGTCTATGACAGCTTCGATGCCGCGATCAAGGAGCGCGAGAAGAACGAGCAGAAGACCGAGACGCGCTTTGTCTCGATCGACAAGGCCGAGCTCGTCGGCGCCGAGCTGCGCGACCGCACCGCCCAGCTCACGATCCGCTTCGTCTCGCAGATGATCTCGGCCACCCGGGACAAGGCCGGCAACATCGTCGACGGCAGCGCCGACACGGTCGCCGACATCACCGACATCTGGACTTTCGCCCGCGACATCACCTCTCGCGATCCGAACTGGAAGCTGGTTGGCACCGGAAGCGCGAATTAAGGCTTTCCTGAAGACCAGCGCGACGGCGCTTTGCGCAGGTGCCGTCGCGCTGTCGTCGTTTTCACTCGGCGCCGAGGCGGCGCGGCGCCACTATCGCAGCCATCATCATCATCTCCCGGAATTGCCTGCCGCGCCGCCGCGCGCCTTGCCGTATCCGCAGCTTCCGCTGCCGTTCGAGATTCCCGGCGCGCAATATCTGCCGCTGGCCTGGGCCGACGTGAAGGGCTGGGGCGATGACAATCATCTCGCCGCCTATAAGACCTTTCGCGCCAGCTGCCGTCCGATCAGCGCGCAGACCGGCGCGCCCGAGCCCAAGGCTTTGGGCGCCTCGCTGGCCGAACCCTGCCGGGCCGCCAAATCGCTCGAACCTACCGACGACGCCAGCGCCAAGACCTTCTTCGAGGAGAATTTTGCGCCGCTGCGGATATCTCGCCTCGGCGAGCCCGACGGTTTCGTCACCGGCTATTACGAGCCGGTGCTGGAGGGATCGCGCACGCAGACCGACGTCTACAACGTCCCGGTCTATCGCCGCCCGTCGAACCTGTTCGTGCGCGGCTACAAGCAGGATTCGGTCAGCCTGCCCAACAAGGGCCCGGTCTATCGCAAGATCGGCCGCCGCAAGCTCGTGCCCTATTACGACCGCGCCGAGATCGAGGATGGCAAGATCGCCGGCCGCGGACTCGAGATTGCCTGGCTGAAGGACCCGACCGATCTGCTGTTCGCCCAGATCCAGGGCTCGGCGCGGATCAAGTTCGACGACGGCGGCACGGTCCGGCTGAACTACGACGCCTACAACGGCTATCCCTATACAGCGGTCGGTCGCATCCTGATCGAGCGCGGCATCATTCCGAAGGAAGAGATGTCGATGCAGAAGATCAGGGAGTGGATGGCCCAGACTCCCGACGGCGCCAAGGAGCTGCGGCGCCAGAACCGCTCCTACATCTTCTTCCGCGAGGTCAATCTGTCCGACAAGGAGGAGGCGGTCGGTGCGCAAGGTATCCCTCTGACGGCCGGCCGCTCGATCGCGGTGGACAAATCGCTGCACGTCTACGGCACGCCGTTCTTCATCGAAGGCGAGCTGCCGATCGAGTCCGAACGCGCGAAGACGCCGTTTCATCGGTTGATGATCGCGCAGGACACCGGCTCGGCCATCATCGGGCCCGCGCGCGCCGATCTCTATTTCGGCGCGGGTCAGGAGGCCGGCCGCGTCTCCGGTCGACTGCGCCATGCCATGCATTTCGTGATGCTGGTGCCGAAGGGCCTTGATCCCACAGCGCGCGGCGCGCGGCTCCCGGTGCCGGACCCCAGGCCTTCGGAGAAGATCGCAAAGCTGTTTCCGCAAACGGAGACCGCGAAGGACAAGCCGGCGGCAGCCGTGGCGCAAAGCACGAGCGAGACGGTCGCTGTCGCCGGTCCAGTCCCGCTACCGGTGCCGCGTCCCGTGATCGAGCCAGTTCAGGAGCCGCGGCGGCCGGTGAAAAATCGTTCCCATCGGCAGCAATGAAGCGATCGTCCCGTCCGCCCGTGCTGGAGCCTCGTCCCTCGCCGCGCCGTCGCGCGCTGAGCGAGGAAGAGCGCGCGCTGTGGGATGCGATCGCCAAGCAGGTCAAGCCGCTGAGGAAGCATCGTGCCGCCAAGGTGCAGGCCGCACCGCGCACCGAGCCTTCCCCTGCGGCGCCCGCCATGCGGCCTACGTCATCGCCACGTCCGATTGCCGCTGCCCCGGCACCGCGTGCAGCGAAGCCGGCCGTGCCGCCGCTGGCGCCGCTCGGCAAACGCGAGCGCACAAAGCTGTCGCGCGGGCGTAGCGAGATCGAGGCGCGGCTCGATCTGCACGGCATGACCCAGATGCGCGCCCATCGCGCACTGACCGGCTTCCTGCACCGCGCCCATCATGACGGCCTGACCTTCGTGCTCGTCATCACCGGCAAGGGCCGAAGCGGCGGCGAAAGCGGCGTGCTGCGCCGTCAGGTGCCGGAATGGCTGAGCCTGCCGGAATTCCGCGCCTTCGTCGTGGGGTTCGAGGAAGCCGGCATCGGCCATGGCGGCGAGGGCGCGCTTTACGTGCGGATCAGGCGAGCGAGATATTAGGAAGCATGATCCGGAAAAGTGGGCCCCGGTTTTCCGACCGGATCATGCTTGGCTAGAAAGGCCGCACGATTCCGACGCGCGGGATCAGCGTGAGGATCAGACCGAAGATATTTGTCTTCCGATCCTCGGCCGGAATCAGCGGCATCTCGCGCGCTGCGGGCAGCATCTTCACCGCGTGCAGGATCAGGAACATGCAGACCGCCCAGTTCGAGATCCAGCGCGAATAGTCGAACACCATCGCGAACATCACGAGACAGGCGAGGCTGATGCCGATCAGCGCCGCGATCACGAGACGGCGATGCGTGTCGCTTGCGAGCGCAGCGATCAGGTTCGCAAAATAGCGCCACAGCGGTGTGTGCAGCCAGATCAGCAGCACGAACACGGGCACGCCGAGAATGTTGTGGGGCAGGCGGCCCCAGGTGTCGGAAATCTCCTTGGCCAGCGGCTGATACCAGATGTAGGCAAACTGCAGCAGGTCGGTCCGCGACGGATCGGCCATCCGGCTCTTCAAATAGGCAACGAAATCCGGCTCCGGGATCGGCATCGTTCCCCAAAATTGCGCGGCGAAGAACAGCGCGGAGACGGCAACCAAGGCAATGATGCCGAACGCGACATTGGTGCGATCGCAGCCGTGCGTCAGATAGTGCCTGATCACGACGATGGTGATGATGGTCGGCACATACATCAGGAGATGGATGTGGTGGATCAGGACGAGAATGATCGAGAACAGCGCAGCCAGCGCCACGAACAGCAGCGATCCCGCCGGCACCAGCAGCAGGATGATCGCCAGCGCGCAGCCATAGATGTCGAAATGCCCGAGCGTGTGCATGAAGTTCTTGAGGAAGAACGGCGAGCCCGCGATGAAGACGAATAGCGGCAATGTCTTCGCGGTGAAGCCGAACGTCTTCTGAAATAGTCTTGCGTACAGTCCCAGCGTCGCCAGCCATGTCGCGCCGCCGAGCGCGAACACCAGCCATACCGGCACCTTGTCGGTGAACAGGGCGACGATGGCCCCGATCAGCGCGCGCTTGATGAAGCCGAAATGATAGTCGACGAGGAGGTGGATGTAGGGGACGTAAGGCGGCAGCTGGATCTTGTGAACGAAGACGCCGACGATGACCGTCGCGTTGACCGCGAGCAGGATGCGCCAGGGGTTTTGGCGCAGGTTGGCCAGTACCGCGCTCAAGCGGCGCTCCTAGGGAATCGGCGCGATCGGACTCCGAAAGGCTTTGGAGTCAATATGTGGGCCACAGGATTCTTTTCACCACTACATATTGACGATATAGCGTTCGCCGATACCATCCCGGGACCCTCAGAAGCGGCGAAGCCGTCGGGTGGCTAGACCCAACGGCTTCAAAGCTTCTGACCCGCATCCCGAGCTGGGCGCGGAACAGGCTGTCTAAGCACCTCATGGAATCATGGGTGGAGTCGGTGGTCAAGCCCAGCTCTCAATAGGAGAGAAGAATGACCAGTCCGCAAACCAGACCCCAGACGGCGCAAATCCGCTGTGTGAATAAACGCGATCGCCCGAATCCGTTCGAGCGGATCACCCACGTCGGTGGCTACGGCTCTAGTCAGTGGAAGATCACGCAAGAGCAGGCCATCGCGATGATCGAGCGCAGAGAGTGGAGCTTTTATGTTTCGCTTCCCGGTTCGACCAAGGCAGTTGGGGTCGAAGTCGGTGTCAGCCGCTTCGGCAATAAGTATTTGCGCACCGAAGGCGATGACGACACGCGCAACAATCTCTTGAGCCTGCCTGAGTGTCCCTGACACTCCGTCAGTAACAACGAAAGGCCCGACATAAGCGCCGGGACTTTCTGCTTACAAAATGAACCGGCTCAGATCCGCGTTCTTTGCGAGGTCGCCGACGTGCTTCTGCACGAAATCGGCGTCGACCCGCACGGTCTCGCCGCTGCGGTCGGGGGCGGTGAAGGAGATCTCGTCCAGCACCCGCTCCATCACGGTCTGCAGCCGCCGCGCGCCGATGTTCTCGACGGTGGAATTCACGGCGACCGCGACGTCGGCCAGCGCGTCGATGGCGTTGTCGGTGATGTCGAGCGTGACGCCCTCGGTCTGCATCAACGCGACATATTGCTTGATCAGCGAAGCCTCGGGCTCGGTCAGGATGCGGCGCATGTCGTCGCGGGTCAGCGCCTGCAGCTCGACGCGGATCGGCAGGCGGCCCTGCAATTCCGGCAACAAATCGGACGGTTTTGCGACGTGGAAGGCGCCGGAGGCAATGAACAGAATGTGGTCGGTCTTCACCGCGCCGTGCTTGGTCGAGACGGTGGTGCCCTCGATCAGCGGCAGCAGGTCGCGCTGCACGCCCTCGCGCGAGACGTCGCCGCCGGCGCGGCCTTCACGGGCGCAGATCTTGTCGATCTCGTCCAGGAACACGATGCCGTTGTTCTCGACCGCGCTGATCGCCTCCATCGTCAACTGATCGCTGTCGAGCAGCTTGTCGGATTCCTCGTTGACCAGGATCTCGTGCGAGCTCTCCACCGTCAGCCGCCGCGTCTTGCTGCGTCCGCCCAGCTTACCGAAGATGTCGCCGATCGAAACCGCGCCCATCTGCGCGCCGGGCATGCCCGGGATCTCGAACATCGGAAAGCCGCTGCCGCCGCCTTGCGTTTCGATCTCGATTTCCTTGTCGTTGAGCTCGCCCGCGCGCAGCTTCTTGCGGAACGAGTCACGCGTCGCGGCGCTGGAATTGGCGCCGACCAGGGCATCGAGCACGCGCTCCTCGGCGGCGAGCTGCGCGCGTGCCTGCACGTCTTTGCGCTTGCGCTCGCGGACCTGGGCGATCGCGACCTCGACGAGATCGCGCACGATCTGCTCGACGTCGCGGCCGACATAGCCGACCTCGGTGAATTTCGTCGCCTCGACCTTCAGGAACGGCGCGTTGGCAAGCTTGGCGAGCCGCCGCGCGATCTCGGTCTTGCCGACGCCGGTCGGGCCGATCATCAAAATGTTCTTCGGCAGCACCTCTTCGCGCAAGGAGCCTTCGAGCTGCTGTCGCCGCCAGCGGTTGCGTAGCGCGATCGAGACGGCGCGCTTGGCATCGGCCTGGCCGACGATGAAACGGTCGAGTTCGGAAACGATTTCGCGGGGAGAAAAGTCTGTCATGGGACCTTAGCTAGGGACAGATGCGGGGCGGGACAAGCCGCTTTTTTGCGTCAGATGATCGGCGGACCCGATTGCCATTGTTTCACGGCCTCGACCGGATGGATCAGCATCAAAATATTGAGCGTCAGATTGTCGCGAATATGGAGCGCCAGCATGATTTCGAAGGCGAGCCCGAGCAGGACGGTCACCGATACAGGCAGCAGGCGCGCGGCGAGGAAACCCAGCATCATGGACAGATTGTCAGAAACCGAATTGACGATGCTGTCGCCGAAATAATCCAGCGAGATCGTTCCGGCGCGGTAGCGTTCGATGATGAAAGGCGAGTTCTCGACGATCTCCCAGGCACCTTCGATCAGCATCGCGATGATCAGGCGCGCGGGCCAGGACAGAGACAGGAACGGCAGTCGCGCGAACAGCAGCCAGGTCAGTCCATAGAACAGGAACCCGTGCAGGACGTGCGAGAAGGTGTACCAGTCGGCGATGTGCTGCGAATTCTCCGAGCTGTTCACCACGCCATGCCACAGCTTGACATAGCCGCAAGTGCAGATCGGCACCCGGCCCATCGCAAGCAGGATCGAGGCCTGCATCGCCAGCAGCAGCAGCGCGATGCCGACCCAGGCGAGCGGTGGAAACGCGGCCTTGCTCTCATGCGTGGTTGCCAGCGTCATGGCTCGCGTACCATCAGGAGTGCCGGCCCGTCGGGCGTCTCGACCATGCGCTCGCGGACAAAGCCGGCCTTCTCATAGGCACGCACGGCGCGCGCGTTGAGCGGATCAGGATCAGTGACGATGCGCGGCAGGCCCTGCCGCAACTGCGCGTCGGCGAATTGGCGGATGAATGCCGAACCGTGCCCGCGCCCGATCATGTCGCTTTCGCCGATGAACTGATCGATGCCACGCGTGCCCTCCGGTTGCGGCCCAAGACCCGTATTCCAGGCGGTCAGGCGGTAGCATTGAAGATAGCCGAACGGCCGGCTGCCGGCCAACACGATGAACTGGTCCATGTCGGGCTCATCGAGGTCGCCGCCGACAAGCGCGAACTGCTCGTCCGGATCGCCCCACCATTCCCGCACATGTGCCTCGCCCAGCCATCGCCGGATTAGCGGCAGATCGGCCGCGGTCATCGGGCGGAAGGTGTAGGCGAGGGCCATGGCCTACCCGGCCGACAGCGCTTCGACGGTCACATTGCGGTTGGTGTAGACGCAGATGTCGGCGGCGATGTCGAGGGAGCGGCGGACGATGGTCTCGGCGTCCTTGTCGGTGTCGAGCAGGGCGCGGGCGGCCGCCAGCGCGTAATTCCCGCCGGAGCCGATCGCCATCACGCCGGCTTCGGGCTCCAGCACGTCGCCGGTGCCTGTCAGCACCAGGGAGACGTCCTTGTCGGCCACGATCATCATGGCTTCCAGCCGCCGCAAATAACGGTCGGTGCGCCAGTCCTTGGCGAGCTCGACGGCGGCCCGGGTCAATTGCCCCGGATATTGCTCGAGCTTGGCTTCCAGGCGCTCGAACAGCGTGAAGGCGTCGGCCGTGGCACCGGCAAAGCCGCCGATGACGTCGCCCTTGCCGAGTTTCCGGACCTTCCTGGCGTTGGACTTGATCACGGTCTGGCCGATCGAGACCTGGCCGTCGCCGCCGACCACCACCGTGCCGCCCTTGCGGACCGTCAAAATCGTGGTGCCGTGCCAGACCGGCGAGCTGTTCTGGGAAGCCTGCATGAATGATCCTCGTTGTCCGGGCTGATTTAGGCGGTCGGGAGCGGGGGCACAACGGGCCGCTCCGGGACCAATTTCGCTCACCATAGGCAGAAGTAGAGGCCCGGCCCGCCGTTCCCGCAGTAGCGAAGGCGTCATTTGGCTGTTAAAAGACCGGCGTTTTCGGCCCCGAACGAGGATGAAAGCCAGTTTTGATGCGCACCGCGACGATCAAGCGCAAGACCAAGGAAACCGACATCGAGGTCACCGTGAACCTCGATGGCACCGGCGTGTCCAATATCGCGACCGGCATCGGCTTTTTCGACCATATGCTCGATCTCCTCGCCCGCCATTCCCGCATCGACCTCACGGTCAAGGCGGTCGGCGATCTGCACATCGATCATCACCATACCACCGAAGACACCGGCATCGCGCTCGGCCAGGCCGTCAAGCAGGCGCTCGGCAACATGGCGGGCATCACCCGCTATGCCGGCGTGCACATGCCCATGGACGAGACGCTGTCGCGCGTGGTCATCGACATCTCGGGCCGCCCGGTCCTGGTGTTCAAGGTCGACTTCCCCCGCGACAAGATCGGCGAGTTCGACACCGAGCTGGTGCGCGAGTGGTTCCAGGCCTTCGCCATGAACGCGGGCGTGACTCTTCACGTCGAGACCCTATATGGCGATAACAGCCACCATATCGCCGAGTCCTGCTTCAAGGGTCTGGCACGGGCGCTGCGCACCGCCGTCGCGATCGATCCGAAGGCTGTGGGCGAAATCCCGTCCACCAAGGGCTCGCTCGGCGGCTGACATCTTTCGGCCCGCGGCCTGCGCCGCTTGCGGTATCACTGAATTCCTAGGGAACGGGGCATCGCCATGTCCGTCTACACAGTTCATGCTCCCTCACCTGCCGGAGCCGATCTGCGCGCGACCGACAAGTTCGTCTTCGTGCGCGACGGCTTCCATTTCTGGGCGATGATCTTCGGACCGTTCTGGCTGCTGTGGAATCGGCTGTGGCTGGCGCTGATCGGCTGGCTGATCTTCGTTGCCGCCTTCAATGTCGGGCTGTCCAGCCTCGGCGTCGGCCGTTCCTCGATCTTCTTCGCCGACATCATCGTCGCGCTGCTGATGGGATTCGAGGCCTCCAGCCTGCGCCGCTGGACGCTGTCGCGCGGAAAATGGCGGCAGCTCGACGTGGTGATTTCCGACGACGAGGACACCGCCGAGCGCCGCTTCTTCGAGCGCTGGAGCCAGAAGCAGCGCGGCATCGTCAACGATCAATGGGCCGTCGATCGCGGCGGCCCGCCGCCGACCCGCAACGTGCCGGGTCAGCAATTCTCCAATCCGCCGCCGATGCCGGCGGGTGGCATCATTGGTTTGTTTCCAGAACCGGGAGGGTCAAGATGAGCGTCGCCATCATCGATTACGGTTCCGGCAATCTGCATTCGGCCGCCAAGGCGTTCGAGCGCGCCGCGCGCAGCATGGATAATCCGCAAAAGGTGTTCGTCACCAGCGATCCGGACCAGGCCTACAGCGCCGACCGTCTGGTGCTGCCGGGCGTCGGCGCCTTTGCCGATTGCCGGCGCGGGCTCGATGCCGTCAACGGCATGGTCGAGGCGATCACCGAAGCGGTGCGGGTCAAGGCGCGGCCGATGTTCGGCATCTGCGTCGGCATGCAGCTGTTCGCCACCCGCGGCAAGGAGCATGTCATCACGCAAGGCCTGAACTGGATCGGCGGCGACGTCGAGAAGATCACGCCGCACGACGAGAGGCTGAAGATCCCGCACATGGGCTGGAATACGCTCGATGTGCTGCGCGAGCATCCGGTGCTGGACAGGCTGCCGCTCGGCCCCAAGGGCCAGCACGCTTATTTCGTGCACTCCTACCACCTCAACGCCGCCAACGAGGCGGACGTGCTCGCGCGCGCCGATTACGGCGGGCCGGTCACCGCGATCGTCGGCAAGGACACGGCCATCGGGACGCAGTTTCACCCCGAGAAGAGCCAGCGCTTTGGCCTGGCGCTGATCTCGAACTTTTTGCGATGGAAACCGTGATTCTCTTTCCCGCGATCGACCTCAAGAACGGCCAATGCGTGCGCCTCGAACAGGGCGACATGGCGCGCGCGACCGTGTTCAATCTCAATCCCGCCGCGCAGGCCGAGAGCTTCGTCGCACAGGGCTTTGAGTATCTCCACGTCGTCGATCTCGACGGCGCGTTTGCCGGCAAACCGGTCAATGCGCAGGCCGTCGAGGCGATGCTGAAGACGATCAAGATCCCGGTGCAGCTCGGCGGCGGCATTCGCGATCTCGCGACTGTCGAGGCCTGGCTCGACAAGGGCATCACCCGTGTCATCATCGGCACCGCCGCGGTGCGCGACCCCGAATTGGTGAAGGCTGCCGCCAGGAAATTCCCCGGCCGCGTCGCGGTCGGGCTCGATGCACGTGACGGCAAGGTCGCGGTCGAGGGCTGGGCCGAGACCTCGCAGGTGACGGTGCTGGAGATCGCACGGCGTTTCGAGGATGCCGGCGTCGCCGCCATCATCTTCACCGACATCGCGCGCGACGGCCTGCTCAAGGGCCTGAACCTCGATGCAACGATTGCGCTGGCGGATGCGATCTCGATTCCCGTGATTGCGTCCGGCGGCCTTGCCTCGATCGAGGACGTCAAGGCGATGCTGACGCCGCGCGCCAAAAAGCTCGCTGGCGCGATCGCCGGCCGCGCGCTCTATGACGGCCGGCTCGAGCCGGCCGCCGCCCTCACCTTGATCCGCAACGCGCGCGCCGCCTAGGAGCTGACACATGTTCAAGGTGCGCGTGATCCCCTGCCTCGACGTCAAGGACGGCCGGGTCGTCAAGGGCGTCAACTTCGTCGATTTGCGCGATGCCGGTGACCCTGTCGAAGCGGCGATCGCCTATGACGCAGCCGGCGCCGACGAGCTCACCTTCCTCGACATCACCGCGACTCATGAGAATCGCGGCATCATGCTGGACGTGGTCCGGCGCACCGCTGAAGCCTGCTTCATGCCTGTGACCGTCGGCGGCGGCGTGCGTGAGGTCAACGACATCAAGACTCTGCTGCGCGCGGGCGCAGACAAGGTCTCGATCAACAGCGCCGCGGTGTCACGGCGCGAGTTCGTCAAGGAAGCCGCCGAGAAATTCGGCGGGCAGTGCGTGGTGGTTGCGATCGACGCCAAGCGGGTCAAGCGCGCCGGTGGCGGGGAGCGCTGGGAGATCTTCACCCATGGCGGCCGCAACTCGACCGGCATCGACGCCATCGAATACGCCCAGGAGGTGGTCTCGCTCGGCGCCGGCGAAATCCTGCTCACCTCGATGGACCGCGACGGCACGCGGCAGGGTTTTGACATCCCGCTGACCCGGGCGATCGCCGACAGCATTCCCGTTCCCGTGATCGCCTCGGGCGGCGTCGGCAATCTCGATCACCTCGTCGACGGTATTCGCGACGGCCACGCCACCGCCGTGCTGGCCGCCTCGATCTTCCATTTCGGGGAATTCACCATCCGCGAAGCCAAGGAGCACATGTCCCGGCGCGGGCTGCCCATGCGCCTCGATGCCTGACGACTCCCGTCCCTAAAAATGCTACATCATCGGTGGGGACGGCTTATCCCGCCGGATAGACGGCCAATACCGGCCGAGGCGCGTTTTCCGAGTATTTGTATGCCGCGTTTCACGATCCACGATCTGGCCGAGACCATCGACGCCCGCGCGGCGGCGGGTGGCGAGGCGTCCTATACCCGCAAGCTCCTCGACAAGGGCGCCGAACATTGCGCCAAGAAGTTCGGTGAGGAAGCAGTCGAAACCGTAATCGCAGCAGTCGAAAACGATCGCGCGCATCTGATCGCCGAAGGCGCCGACCTGCTCTATCATTTCCTTGTGCTGCTCAAGGCCCGCGGCGTAAAGCTGGAAGAGGTCGAGGCCGCATTGGACAAGCGGACCAATATGTCAGGGTTGGAAGAAAAGGCGTCGCGCAAGGGCGGCAGCTAGCCGAGGTGGAGAGTCGCGTCATGGATATCCGCGCACCCGAGCAGCAGTATAATCCGTACCGCGTCTATACGCGCGAGGAGTGGTCGCGACTGCGCGACGACACGCCGATGACGCTGGAGCCGGGCGAGTTCGACCGGCTGCGCTCGCTGCACGACCGCCTCGACTTGCAGGAGGTCGAGGACATCTACCTTCCGCTGTCGCGCCTGCTGTCGATCTATGTCGATGCGATGCAGCGGCTCTATTACGCGGAGCGCCAGTTTCTCAATATCCGCGACCGCAAGATGCCCTACATCATCGGCGTCGCCGGTTCGGTCGCGGTTGGAAAATCCACCACGGCCCGCGTGCTTCAGGCGCTGCTGGCGCGCTGGTCGCCGCGTCCCAAGGTCGAGCTGATCACCACCGACGGATTTCTGTATCCCAACGCCGTGCTGGAGCGGCAGGGCATCATGCAGAAGAAGGGTTTTCCGGAGAGCTACGACCTGCCGCTGCTGCTCAGCTTCCTCTCGGACATCAAGGCCGGCCGCCGCCATGTGCGCGCGCCGGTCTATTCGCATTTGACCTACGACATCGTGCCGAACCAATGGGCCGAGATCGACCAACCCGACATCCTGATCGTCGAGGGCGTCAACGTGCTGCAGACCGGCAAGCTGCCGCGCGACGGCAAGGCCGTGCCCGTGGTCTCCGACTTCTTCGATTTCTCCGTCTATATCGACGCCGACGAGGCCGCGCTGCGGCAGTGGTACATCAGGCGCTTCCTGTCGCTGCGCGACACCGCGTTCACCAATCCAAAATCCTACTTCAACCGCTACGCGCTGTTGTCGGACGAGGAAGCCACCGCCACCGCGATCGCGATCTGGGAACGCACCAACCTCGCCAATCTCGAGGACAACATCCTGCCGACCCGCCCCCGCGCGACCCTGATCCTGAAGAAGGGCGCCGACCACACGGTGTCGAGCGTGGCGCTCAGGCGGCTGTAACAGCCTTGATGAACGCAGCCCTTGTTAAATTTCGGGCTGAGTATCTTTTGTTGCAGACCGGCGAGGGGTATTTGGTTATGGCTTTCGGAAACGCACACGGGCCCCATGGTTGATCGTCTCAGAAGCGCTGCCGAGCAGCTGGAAGCACCGACCTGCCCGGATTGCCATATCGAGATGAAGTGGTTCCGTTCCGAGCTGCTGGCAGACGAGCCGACCCCGATCATCGCGCATCTGTTCGTGTGCCCGCATTGCAAGCGCGCGGCCCAGGCAGACACCAAGTTCAAGGGCACGCCGGCGCCGCCGGCCAAGCTGTCCGCGCCGCGGTTTGCTGCCTACGCCGCGTAGCATTCAGGGGTGGCCGGATTCGGCGCGGCTGGCCGCCGGATAGTAGCTCGACATGACGATCAGTTCCGGACCTCCTGTCGCGCTTTCGAGCCGATGAAGATGTGCCACGCCGTGAGAAACATCGCGGCGACGAGTGGGCCGATGACGAACCCGTTCGCTCCGAAAGCCGCAAGGCCGCCTACGGTGGCGAGCAGCACCATATAGCTCGGCATTTGGATCGACTGACCGACCAGGATCGGACGGAGAAAATTGTCCGCAAGACCGATCACGAAGATCCCGAAGGCGAGCAGGATGATCCCTTTCGTGACTGAGCCTGCCACAAGCAGGTAGAGCGCGACCGGAACCCAAACCAGGGCGGAGCCGAGCACGGGCAGAAGCGAGAGCAGCGCCATCAGGGCGCCCGCCAGCAGCGGGGCAGTCAAGCCGAGCACCCAGAAAATCAGCCCGCCAAGCGCTCCCTGAATCAGCGCAACGAGAACGATCCCCTTGATCGTCCCGCGAACCGCGAGGGTGAACGCATTCAGAATCTCGGTGGTGTGGCTCGGCCGCAGCGGAAGCGCGTCGCGGATCCGTGCGTTGAGCTCGTCACCATCGCGGAGCAGGAAGAACAGCAGGTACAACATCACGAGCAAGCTTGCGACGAACTCCAGCGTCAACTGACCGATGTTGATGGCGTGCCCCGCCAGCTGTTGGCCGGCAGGGACGACCAGACTCGACAGACGTTCCTTCAGGGCCGAAAAATCGATGCCGGCCAGGCGATCCGAAAGGGAAGCAGCCCAGGCGGGCAGCGCTGATTTCAGCTGCTGCAGGGGATGGGCGAAACTGATCTCCCCACTCTGAGCGCGCTGATATAGCTCCCCACCCTGGTCGATGAGCGAGGCGATGACGACCGCCACCGGGATGAGGACCATGACGATCACGACGACGACAGTGAACGATGCGGCAAGGTTGCGCCTTCCCGGAAGCGTTTCCAGGGCGCGTCGATAGAGTGGCGCGAAGATGATCGCCAGAAGCGTGGCCCACAACAACGCGCCGGAGAACGGCCAAAGCACCCACCCGAACGCAAGGGAGATCGCGGCAAGCAAGATGAGGAATGAGCGGTCTTCCGATGTTCTCACGTGTTCGCCAGCCCTTCTGTTGCCAGAGCATGATCCGGACCCGAAGTCCGGACCGTCACTTGTCTGCTTTCGCGGTCCAGTCGGCGAACTTGATGCGTCCTGCAAAGCTTGCGGGACCCGAGCCGCCGGCCTTGTAGACGAAAGCTTCGCCTTCCTGCACGTCCCCGGCATCCTTGCCGAAGGCATCGGCGATGTTGGTCTTGTGGGTGACCAGGAAGGTGTTTGCGCCGGCCTTGGGCGGCGCGTCGACGAGCTGCCGCACGGCCTGACCCGCCTTTGCATTTGCACCGGTCGGATTTGCCATGCCCGACGCACTCGCGTTGCTGCTGTCCGTCAACGCGTCGACCGGCTTGACCTCGCGGCCGGAGATGAGCTTGCCCGCCTCGATCGCGCGGTTCAGCCTGCTGGTGTAGATATCGCCGATCGGGATCGCGAGTTCCTTGATGGCCGTCCCGATCTGACGCGCCATATCGCGGCCCTTTTCACTGAGCTGACGCTGGGCACTCATATCGTCGAACTTGAAAGGGTAGACATCCTTTTGGCTGTCATCGGTGGCGGTGTGGCGAAACACCAGCACGTAGCCGCCTTGCTTGAGCGAGGCGATCAGTTGCGAGCTATCGGCCGCGGTGGCTTGAGTGGAACCACAGAGAAGGATCACGAAGGCGAGGCGACACAGCACGTTCATGCGAAATTCCTCTGTTCATATGCCCCAGAGGATGGTGACGCGCGACGCGGTCGATTTCAATTGTCGATTGCCGGCCGAGATCGGGTTCCTATGGATCCGGCTCAAATCGCCAACTGCCGCGCCGCCGCCAGTCCGGCCAGCGCCTCTTCCAGCTTCTCGCGATCGAGCGGCTTGATCAGAAACCCGTTCATGCCCGCTTCAAAGCAGGCGTAGCGATCTTCCACCAGCGTATTGGCGGTGAGCGCGAGGATCGGCGTGTGGTGGCCGCCTCTAGCTGCCTCATGCGCACGGATCCGTTTTGTCGTTTCGATGCCGTCGAGCTGCGGCATCTGGATGTCCATCAGCACGAGATCATAGGGCGTGCCGGCCGATGACGCGCCGAGCCAGGATTCCAGCGCGGCCTCGCCATTGATCGCGATGACGACGCGGTGCCCGAGTTTCGTCAGCAGCGAGCGCATCAACAGCGCGTTGATCTCGTTGTCCTCGGCGACGAGAACCGACAGGCCTTTCGCCGGTACCGTGCCGGGGGATGGGGCCGGCTCCGGCGCGAGATCGGGCGAGGCGACCTCCGGGGGCAGCGAGAGGCGTGCGGCGAGTGAGGCCGCGCGCAGCGGCTTCACCAGGAAGCCCGTGAATGCCGGCGAGAGTTTCTCGTGGCGCGAGCCGGACGTCAGCAGCACGAGCCGTTGGGTCGCATGGCTGCGTGCGGCCTCGCCGAGGCGGTCGGCGATGGCAGCGCCCAGCGCGCGATCGATCAGCACCGAATGCCATGAGCGTTCCGGCAGCAGCGCTTCCGCCACCGCGGCGTCCGTCACCATGCAGGTCTGGCCGCCCCAGCGCTCCAGCCGCCGCGCGATCAAGGAGGCTTCGATGCCGTCGGCGATCAGCAGGATCGACTTGCCGGTGAGATCGGGACTCGGGAACGCTATCTGTTCCGCGCCGACGGCGGATGACGCCAGCGGTACCGCGACCTCGAAGGTCGCGCCCTTGCCCGGCTCGCTCGTGAGCGTGATGCGGCCGCCCATGCGCTTGACGATGCGCTCGCTGATGGCGAGACCGAGGCCGGTGCCGCCATAGGTGCGGGCGACGCGTTCGTCGGCCTGCTCGAATTCGCGGAAAATTCGCTGTTGCGCGTCGGCTGCGATGCCGATGCCGGTGTCGCGCACCAGAAAGCTGATCTCGTTCGGCCAGATGCCGGGCTCGACGATCAGCGCAACGCCGCCGCTGGCAGTGAACTTGATGGCGTTGCCGGCGAGGTTGAGCAGCACCTGGCGCAGCCGCGCGGCGTCGCCGACCACCTCGAGCGGCAGTCGCTCGTCGACATAGGCGGCGATCTCGAGCTGCTTTGCCTGCGCGCGCGGCGCGAGCAGCTCGGTGATGTCCTCGATCAGGGCCGAGAGCGCGAAGGGACGCTGCTCGAGATCGAGCTTGCCGGCTTCGATCTTGGAATAGTCGAGCAACTCCTCGATCAGGGCCATCAGCGCTTCGCCGGAGGTCTTCACGGCCCTGGCGTAGGTCGACTGCTCAGGTGTCAGCGTGGTGTCGAGCAGCAGCCCGCCCATGCCGATGATGCCGTTGAGCGGCGTGCGGATCTCGTGCGAGGCCATCGCCAGGAAGCGCGATTTGGCCCGGTTGGCGGCGTCGGCTTGATCGCGGGCCTCGGACAGCGCACGCTCGGTCTCGGTGCGGTCGGTGACGTCGCGTCCGACGCTCTGCAATTCGGCGGGCTGGCCGGCGTCGAGGCGGACATAGCCTTCGCGCCAGGCGATCCAGCGCGCGCCGAGCGGGGTCGCGATCTTCTGGTCGTGAATGCGCGTGCCGTTGCTCTCGCGGGCGCTGTCGCCCTGCTCCAGCACGTCGAAATCAAAGCGCGTGCCGACCAGCGCGCCGCGCGCCTGTCCGGCAAGCGCGCAATAGGCGTCGTTGGCGAAGGTGATGCGGCCGCTTGTGTCGCGCAGCACGATCAGATCGCCCTGCTGTTCGAACAGGCTGCGAGCGCGTTCTTCCGCTTCCTTCAGCTCCCAATTGCGGTCGATCAGCGTTTCGTTGTGGGCAGCCAGCGCACGCATCCGCTTGTTGACGAAGCGCAGGCGCATGCTGAGCGTGGCGAGGCCGAGGCAGGCGAGCGCGAACAGGAAGCTGACGCCGATCGCAAACGCATTGGGATCGTAGCCGGACGTCTCGGATCGGCTGCCGGAGACAAACCCGTAGGCGCCGCCGAAGGTCGCCGAGAAGATCATGATGGAGCGGATCGCGAAGGCGATTTTTGGGTACTGTCGCCTGAAGCGGCGCATGCGCACCTTGATCCGGAACGTCCGATCCATCGCCACCGACCCGACTCTTTTCGTAAAAACGCTGTGCTCGCTGTCAACGACGATGTGCCGTCGACCTTGCGAACAGTTTGAGGCCCTGCGACCGCCTCCAAACAGGGTTGACGAGGTGTTAACGGCGCAGAGCGAGGCGGTTCAAAGCGAAGCGGCCTGGAGATGGCGGTGGCCGCCGCGGGCGCCGACGATCAGCGCCGCCGCCTCGCGCTGCGAGAAGGTCTTCGAGCGCACATAGACGCGGTAATCCGCCGGCCCCTCGCTGGAGAGATAGATCACCTGACCGCCATCGACGGGGTGCGCGGCAATCGAGATCAGGCGCGTCGAGGGGTTGGCCTGGCAGGACTCCGATTCCGAACCGGGGCCGTCGTCGACGACGGCGAAGTCGGCAGCGTCGGCATCCTCGGTGATCTGAACCCGCACCGTGGCGCGCGCGGGATCATCGGTGAAGGCGACATGCACGCCAGCGGTCCAGAACAGCGACGTCAGCTCGACCGAGGTGTCGCCGAGGGCGATGCAGGGATGCGAGACCGATCCGATCTCACTGCGGGCAAACACCGCGGCCGCCAACAGGGGAACAACCGAGGCCAGGATCTTGAAACGCAACATGACACGCTACTCGCCAGGCCCTGGGGAAACTCGTGGCGGGAACTGATGGGCCTTATGGTTTGCAGAGCGTAAAGGAAACTCGTTACCGCCGGGTTGATGCCGGTATCGGGGGATGAGAGTCTCGGTCGGTTAGGCGCTTTTGTTGGTTTTTCGCTCGACTTCAGTGAGAACCAAATAGCTGTTTTTGCCAAAGCTGATCGCCCACAGCGCCGCCCAGGCACCCCACCTGTTCCTGACCTCGATCTCGACGGCTTGGCCGGGACTGGTGCGAACGACGAGCGGCTGGCTCCTGCCCCAATCAATGCTCGCATCGATCGTGCAGGTGCCGGCCGGCAGCGTGATCTCCAACACGTCGTTGCGTGCGAGCTTCCCAACGCTGGTCCCGTTGACCCACAGCTCGTACGACCTCAGCCAATCGGCATATTGGGATGCACGAACAAATCTGATGGTGCAGGCATTGGCGTCGGTCATGATTCAATCTCGGGCATGGTGATGTTGTTGAGAAAGCTGCGGCGGCGCATCGCTCACGCCAGCTGGCGCACATCCTCCGCGAGCGCGCGGTAGGATAAGGCCTCGGCGAGATGGAGCCGGCCGATCTTGTCGGCGCGATCGAGATCGGCCAGCGTGCGCGCCACCCGGAGCACGCGGTGATAGCCGCGCGCCGACAGCCGCATGGTCTCGGCGGCGTCGCGCAGCAGCTTCTGGCCTTGCGCATCCGGCTTGGCGATCTCCTCCAGCACCGAGGCCGGCGCTTCGGCATTGGTGCGAACCTTCGGCAGGCCGGCATCCGCGTAGCGGGCGAGCTGGATGTCGCGGGCGGCGGCCACGCGCGCGGCGACTTCGGCCGAGCCCTCTGCCGGCGGCGGCAGGATCAGATCGGCCGCGGTCACCGCGGGAACCTCGATGCGCAAATCGATGCGGTCCATCAGCGGTCCCGAGATGCGAGCCTGGTAGTCGCCGGTGCAGCGGTCGATGCGGCCGCGCTTGCAGGCATAGCCGGGCTCGAACGCATTGCCGCAGCGGCAGGGATTCATCGCGGCGACCAGCATGAAGCGCGCGGGATAGGTGACGCGGTGATTGGCGCGGGACACCGAGACCTCGCCGTTCTCCAGCGGCTGGCGCAGCGAATCCAGCACGCGCGGATCGAATTCCGGGAGCTCGTCGAGGAACAGCACGCCCTGATGCGCGAGCGAGATCTCGCCGGGCCGGGCGCGCATGCCGCCGCCGGTGAGCGCGGCCATGCTGGCGGAATGATGCGGCGATCGGAACGGCCGCCGCGCCGTCAGCGCGCCGCCCTCGATCTCGCCGGCAACAGAGGCGATCATCGACACCTCGAGCAACTCGCCCGGTGACAGCGGTGGCAGGATCGAGGGCAGCCGTGCCGCCAGCATCGATTTGCCGGCGCCGGGCGCGCCGATCATGAGCAGGTGATGGCCGCCGGCGGCCGCGATCTCCAGCGCCCGCTTGGCGCTCTCCTGGCCCTTGATGTCGCGCAGGTCGAGCGGCGAGCTTGCTGCTTCATGCACCTTCGGCACAGGCCGCGACAGCACCTGCGTTCCCTTGAAATGGTTGGCGATCTGGATCAGCGAACTCGCGGCGATGATCTGGATGTCCGGGCTCGCCCATGCCGCTTCCGAGCCGCAAGCCGCCGGACAGATCAGCCCCTCCTCGCGCACATTGGCGCCGATCGCGGCGGGAAGGACACCGGCCACCGGCGCGATCGATCCGTCGAGGCCAAGCTCGCCCAGAACGGTGAAGCCGGTCAGCGCATCCGGGGGAATCGCGCCGATCGCCCCCATCAGCCCAAGCGCAATCGGCAGGTCGTAATGGCTGCCCTCCTTGGGCAGATCAGCGGGCGCGAGATTGACGGTGATCCGCCGGGCCGGCAGCGCCAGCCCCGAGGCGATCAGCGCCGAGCGGACCCGCTCGCGTGCCTCCGACACGGCCTTGTCGGGGAGACCGACGATCGCGAAGGCCGGCAAACCGGGCGCGACCTGCACCTGCACGTCGACCGCGCGGGCCTCGATCCCCTCAAAGGCGACGGTAGAAACCCGCTGAACCATGCCCGAACCAGCCTGCCCTTTTGCACAATTAGGGGTAGCAGAGCGGGCCGGCTCTTGCAAGAACAATACAGGAACATACTCAGGGGGCCGGGAGGCCCTAACCGATCGTAAACACGACGGAGACACTACGCCTCGAATGCAAGCTGCTCTGCTCAGCACATCCCAACGAATGTCCGCTACTCCTAGGGGTGCGGGATGGGCCGTGGTCTAACGGGTGAACAATTCAAATGCTTGCAAATCGCCGGAGAAGCGAACGACGGATGTGCACGCGGCTCGCCAAGATTCATTTTGGCGCGGGTTCGCTGCCGCGGGACTGCACGATCACCGATATTTCGGATGGCGGCGTGAAAGTGGTGGCGGAATTTCTGGAAGTGCCGCCGCAATTCACCATCATCTTCGCGCCGGACTATTCCCGCCAGTGCCGCCTGCGCTGGCGCATCGGCTGCGAGTTCGGCGCTGAATTCACCGACTGAGCTATCGGAAGCACCCCGCCTTAACGGGACTTTAGCGTTAATCGGTAAGCATCTCTGATCAGTCGCCGAGTGATCAGAGTATGTCCAAGCGTTTGTCCGTCGCCTCTCCTCCGGCGAGATATCTGTTTTCCGCGCTTCTGATCCTGGCTCTTGGCGGCTGTCAGACCACTGGCATCGAGGACATTACCGGCGCGCTCGGCGGAAAGTCGGAAACGGCTGGCAGGGCCGACGCGAAGTCCGACACCAAGCCGGACGTGAGGCCGGACATGGACGCGCTGCGCGAGCGCTATCGCGCCAAGCCTGGCGATCCCAACGTCGCGCTCGAATACGGCAAGGCGTTGCGCCAGACCGGCCAGCGCGCGCAGGCGCTCGCGGTGTTGGAGCAGGCCGTGCTCGCCCATTCCAGTAACAAGGCGCTGCTCGCCGGCTACGGCCGCGCGCTCGCCGACAGCGGCAGTTTCCAGCAGGCGTTCGACGTCCTCGGTCGCGCGCATTCGCCCGAGGATCCCGACTGGCATATCCTGTCGGCGCAGGGCGCCGCGCTCGATCAACTCGGCCGCAACGAGGAAGCGCAGCAATATTACGCCGCCGCGCTCAAGATCGTGCCCGACGAGCCGTCGGTGCTGTCCAATCTCGGACTGTCCTACATGCTGCAGAACAATCTGCCGCGGGCAGAGGAAACGATGCGCCGGGCGCACGCGCGCAATCCCGCCGATTCGCGCGTGCGCGCCAATCTCGCGCTCGTGCTGGGACTGGAAGGAAAGCAGGCCGAGGCCGAAACCATCGTGAAGGCGGACCTGCCGCCGGATCAGGCGGCGGCAAAGGTCACGGCGCTGCGGCAGTTGCTGGTGAAAAAGCAGCAGCGGGCGGAGAAGTAACGGCGCGCGTCAGGATGCCTTGGTTACATCGCCTTGCGATGCGGGGCTGATCCGCGCCCCGACCTGCCCTTCAGCTTCTTCAGCAGCGGCCCGAGCAGCGAGCGCTTCGGCTTCTTCACCTCGCCGCGCCCGGCAAGGCGGTTCGCCATGTTCTGGAACAGCTCGGTCGTGCGGTGGCTCTTGGAGACCTCCGCGATCATCTGGCCGTTGTTGGCCGCGGTCGAGAACAGCTTCGAGTCGAACGGGATCACCGCGATCGGCTGGCTCTCCATGGTCTTGGCGAAGGCCTTGACCTCGATCTCCGCACGCTTGGGCATGCCGACCTGGTTGATGCAGTAGAGCGGTGGCCGGTCGTTCGGCCGCGCCGCCTTCAACACGTTCAGCATGTTCTTGGTGTTGCGCAGGTTCGCAAGATCGGGCTCGGCCACGATCACGATGTCGTCCGCGTTGACCAGCGCGCGTCGCGTCCAGCCCGACCATTGATGGGGAACGTCGAGCACGATGCAGGGCGTGGTCATCCGCAGCGTGTCGAACACCGCGTCGAAGGCCTCCGCGCCGAAATCGTAGACGCGGTCAAGGGTGGCAGGCGCGGCAAGGAGGCTGAGACGCTCGGTGCATTTGGAGAGCAGACGCTCCATCAGGGCCGTGTCCGGCCGATCCTGCGACAGCACCGCATTGGCGATGCCCTGCACCGGGTCCTGATTGTAGTCGAGACCGGCGGTGCCGAAGGCGAGGTCGAGATCGATTACGACGGAATCGAGTGCGAGGTCGCGGGCGATGGTCCAGGCCACATTGTGCGCGACGGTGGAGGCACCGACACCGCCCTTGGCGCCGACCACCGCGATGACGCGGCCGGTGATGATGGTTTCGGACGCCGAGAACAGGCTGCAGATCGAGCGGACGACGTCGAGCGTTTCGACCGGTCCCACCACATAGTCGTTGACGCCGCGGCGGACCAGCTCGCGATAGGGTGCGGTGTCGTTGGGATTACCGATCACGACCACACGGGTGCCGGGGTCGCAGACGCCGGCGAGGTCGTCGAGGCCCTCGAGAATGTCGCGCGTGCCGTCGGATTCGATCACGATGACGTTCGGCGTCGGCATCGTTTCATAGACTTCGATTGCCGCAGCTAGGCCACCATCCTTGGCGGTGAGGTGTGCCTTCGCGAGGCGGCGATCCTGCCCGGCCGCGGTCACCGCGGCGAGCGTCTGCTCGGTCTCGCAAAACGCCTGCACGGAGATGCGAGGAACCGGCGCAATGTGTTCCTCGGGGTGCTGCGGATCGTCCGCTTCTTCGTCGTGGACGCGTGTCATCTGCCTGTGTCGCTGAGTTTGGCCTTGTCGGCGTCTGGATTGGTGGTCCCGACCGGCGTGCCCTTGCGATAGCGCTCGAAGGCCATGTCGCGCCGTGCGTTATAGGCCGGCGTCTCCGACCGCGGCTGCTCGAGGTCGGCCGGATTGTCGATCATGGCCGCGAGGTTGCGCTGGCTGGCGCAGCCCAGATTGAAATAGGGCCGGTTCTCGTTGTAGCCGGGGTCGAGGATGGAGGGGCCGAGATCTTCCGGCCACAGCCCGCAGGGGCCCGCGACCGCGGCGATCCGGGAATAGCTCAGACGGATGGTGGGCAGCAGTCCGGGATCCTCGGGTCGATAGGGATGCTGGACGATGGCACGCGCGGGTACGCCGCCGGAGGCGAGCACGGAACGGATCTCGTGATAGGTCGCTGCCGCCGCGCGCGAATTCGCAGCGTTGACGGGAATGTCGACGATGACCGAGCCGGTGCCTTCGCGCACCCAGTCCCGGGCAATGCCGGCGACGTCCGCGTGCTGCGCGGCCGAGAGGCCGCCGCGAGCCTTGCCGACGAAGATCACGATCGACTTCTTGGCTTCCTCGACCGCGATCGGGTGACGCTGGCGATAGTCGGTCGGCACCGTCTGGGTGACGACCTCGCCGGTGGTGTTGCAGGCGCCCAGCATGACGGAGAGCCCCGTCAGTGCCAGCGCGACGCTCAACTTGCGACGTCGATCGGCCATGGTCTTCGTCATCGCTTCATCCCCTCGTGCCCCGTCTCTTGCGTCTCTTTCCCCGTTCCCCAAGCCGTCCGTACGTCATCAGTCGATGATGAAGCCGAAATCGCCGGGCGTGCCCGCGATCGGATCGACGCGGCGCGCGATGCCATAGAGGCGGTTCATGCGGCCGAGCAGCGCCGTCTGGGCGTCGGACGCCGGCGCGAAGCCGTCGTCGGGCCGGGACAGTTCCTTCTGAGCCACCGCGCGCACCACATAGGGGGTCACGATCACCATCAGCTCGGTCTCGTTGTTGACGAAGTCCTGGCTGCGGAACAGCGCGCCGATGATCGGCACCTGGTCGACGCCGGGCAGGCCGTTGATCGCCTGTTTGGTCTGCTGCTGGATCAGGCCGGCCATCGCCATCGAACCGCCCGAGGGAATTTCCAGCGTCGTTTCGGCGCGGCGGGTCTGGATCGAGGGGATGGTGATCGAGTTGGTCGAGCTCGAGGACAGCGCCTGGGTGACCGTGATGGCGCTCTGGTTCGACAGCTCGGACACCTCGGTCATGACGCGCAGGCTGATCCGTCCCTCGCTCAGTACGACCGGGGTGAAGTTCAGGGAGATGCCGAACTTCTTGTAGGTGATCTGGGTGGTACAAACGTGGGTGACGGGATCGCACGCATAGCCCGACGGAATGGGGAATTCGCCGCCGGCGATGAAGGTGGCGGATTCGCCGGAGATCGCGGTCAGGCTCGGCTCGGCGAGCGTGCGCATGACGCCCGCGCTTTCCATCGCGCGCATCGTGGCGCTGACGGTCGCGAAGCCCTTGGTGAGGCCGGCGACACCTAATCCGTTGTTGCTGACGATCGGTCCGCCGCTGACCGAGAACGGGTTGGAATTGTTGAAGTTCACCACCGCGGTGCCGGCGTTCAGGCTGGCACTGAGATCGACGCCCAACTGCTTGACGATATCGCGGCGCACTTCGCCGACGACGACCTTGAGCATCACCTGGTCGCGGCCGCGCACGACGATGTTGTTGACCACCTTCTCGGAGCCGCCGACCAGTTTGGCGGCGACGTCGCCGGCCTGCTGGGCCTCGACCGGGCTCGACACCGAGCCGGTGAGCATCACGCTGTCGCCGACGCCCTCGATCTGCACGCCCGGCAGCGACTGACGCAGCGCCGTGCGCATGCCGTTGAGATCGCGCTTCACCGCGATGTCGTAGGCGGCCACCTGCTGGCCGTCGGCGGCGAAGAACACGACGTTGGTCTGGCCGACCTGTCCGCCGATGATATAGGCGCGTTGGGCCGAGCGGATCACCGCATTGGCAATCTTGGGATCGGCGACCAGCACGTCCTTGACGTCGCGCGGCAGGTCGATCACGGCGGACTTGCCGACGCCGAGCGACAGGAAGCGCGTCTTCGCCGGTGCGATCGTCCCGACTGGCGACACATCGAGATCCGCTGCCTGCATGGGCGCCTGGTCGCCGACCGGCGCATCCGCGGCGCTGACGACATCGGGGGCTGCGAGCAGCCCCAGGATCAGCATCGTCCCCGTCCAGACCGAGCGCGCGCGATTCCCCCGAATGCGCATGCCCGTCCGATCATCCCCAAAGTTCATCATATCCCCATCACTTCTGTGACGTCAGTTGCCGCGCCTGTACGCCGTAGCGGATCACGTTGACCCCGCCGGTCCGCTTGCTCGCCTGGTCCTCGGGCGTGCTGTCGAGCGAGTTGGCATCGACGATGCTGCGCAGCGCGAGTGTCAGCGTGCCGCCCTGGCGCGCTGCCGATAGCGTGGCGACCTGGTCGGGCTTGAGTTCGAGCGTGACGGTCCTGCCGACGACGGCGTTCTGGCCGTCCTTTTCCTTCGGCGCCTGGTCGATCGCGAGCACGCGGATATTGGTCAGGATCGCCTCGGACAGGATGAGGTCGTTACCGGCGGCCCCGTCGGGATTCTTCAGGCGGCGGGTCAGCACGATGTCGACGCGGTCATTCGGCAGGATGAAGCCGCCGGCGGCAGTCTCGGCTGAAATCTCGGTGGAGACGGCGCGCATGCCCGACGGCAGGATCGCGGCCATGAAGCCGGAGCCGTCGGCCTTGACCAGCTTCTGCTCGCGGATCGGCTCGCCCTGCATCAGCGGTACGCGCGCGATCGAGCCTGCGATCTGGATCTGCGCCTCGGGCCTGTTGTCGCGGCGGATGAAGGCGCTGCTCGCGGTCGCCGCCGGCCAGACCTGCCATTGCAGGTCCTCGGGCTTTACGGCTTGACCGAGCTGGATGTCGTTCTTGGCGACCAGGACCTCGACCGTCGGCAGCTTTTCGGCGACGGGGAGAACGGGTGCGGGCTTGTTGTCATAGCCGCTCGCCAGATACGCAGCGACGCCGCCGGCGCCCAGCGCGATGACGAGAACGACAATGCGTGCGGTGTTCATACGCTTCTACTCTTACGCGGGGCACTCGAACCGCACCTGGCGGGTTCCCCGTGTCGATGAGTAGGCAGTAAAAGTATAAGCGGTGTTGCGAGGCCGAATGCGATCGACGGCCGCGCTGTGGTCTTTCGGCAGATGGTGAACGTCGCGTTAGCCGGTCGGCCACTGGCCCCGTAGTTTCACGCAGTCGCAGCCCGTGCGTTCGAATGATGCGCGCCGCGTCATGGTGAATGCGTGGTTAGTGATGGGTGAGGTGATGCCGCGAATGCATCACGTAGCCCGGATGGAGCGCAGCGCAATCCGGGGCCGTTGAATGTGGCGTGGGATCCCGGATTTCGCTGCGCTCCATCCGGGCTACGAGCTACGGGCCGATGCCTACTTCGCCCGCTTCTGCTCGATCACGTCCCAGAGCTTTGCGGCAACGTCCGGTCCGCCGAGCCGCGCGATGGCGCGGATGCCGGTCGGCGAGGTCACGTTGATCTCGGTGAGGTTGCCATTGATGACGTCGATGCCGACGAACAACAGCCCGCGCTCGCGCAGCGCCGGGCCGACGGTGGCGCAGATCTCGCGCTCGCGCGGCGTGAGCTCGGTCTCCTGCGCCGCGCCGCCGCGCACCATGTTGGAGCGGAGGTCGTCGGCGGCCGGCACGCGATTCACCGCGCCGGCGAACTCGCCGTTGATCAGGATGATGCGCTTGTCGCCGTGCTTCACCTCGGGGATGAACTGCTGGATCACCCAGGCTTCCTTGAATGTCACCGAGAACATGTCGAACAGCGAGCCGAAATTCATGTCCTGCGGCATCACGCGGAACACCGCCGCGCCGCCATGGCCGTGCAGCGGCTTCATGACGACGGCGCCGTGCTTGTCGCGAAACGCGTTGATCTCGTCGAGGTCGCGCGAGATCAGCGTCGGCGGCATCAGCTGCGGGAAGTTCATCACGAACAGCTTTTCCGGCGCGTTGCGCACCGAGGCGGGGTCGTTGACGACGAGTGTCTTCGGATGGATGCGTTCGAGCAGGTGCGTCGAGGTGATGTAGGCGAGGTCGAACGGCGGATCCTGGCGCAGCAGCACCACGTCGAAGCCGTTGAGCGCCTCGCGCCTGGGTTCGCCCAGGGTGAAATGATCGCCGGGCTCGTCGCGCACGGTGAGCAGCTGAACCGGAGCGACGATCTCTTCGCCGACCATCGAGAGCTTGTCGGGCGTGTAATAGGACAGGCCGTGGCCGCGCTTCTGCGCCTCCAGGAGCAGCGCAAAGGTGGAATCGCCCTTGATGTTGATGCGGGCGATGGGGTCCATCTGGACGGCGACGTTCAGTTTCATGGTCTGCCTTTCAGGTCGAGGCGTCGAATGCCGCCAACACATGGCGTGGAAGTGACCGCGGCGCAATCAGCATGGCGTCGAACCGCATTTCGAATTCCGCATGCTCGGGATGCGCGACGAGCCAGCCTTGCGCGGCGTCGATGATGCGCTGCTGTTGGCGCGGCGTCAGGGCGAAGGCGGCATCGTCCAGCGTCGCGCGCGCCTTGACCTCGACGAAGGCGATCAAATTGCGGCGGCGGGCCACGATGTCGATCTCGCCATGCGGCGTGCGGAAGCGCTTGGCGAGGATGCGGTAGCCCTTGGCCATGAGATAGGCCGCGGCGCGGCTTTCCGCGGAGATGCCGGTGCGGAACGCGGCGACCCGCTCCGGCGAGGCGATTTTCGGTTCCGCCGGGGCCTCATTCTTCGCCATCGCCGCCCCGCAGATCTTTGGCAAGCTCAAGCGCGCGGGCATAGACCTCGCGGCGCGGCCGGCCCGAGAGCGCGACCGCATGCGCCACCGCATCCTTGACGCTGTTCGCGGCGAGCTGCTCGCGCAGGACGTCGTCGAGCGCATTCGATGTCAGCATCTCGGCATCGGCCGCAGGCGGAGCGATCACCAGCACGAATTCGCCGCGCGTCTCCAGCGTGTCGGCATCGCGCGCGAGCTCACGCAGCGTCGCGCGCGAAATCTGCTCGTGCAGTTTCGTCAGCTCGCGGCAGATCGCGGCTTCGCGGGTCCCCATGATCTCTGCGAGCTCGGCGAGCGTGTCCTGCACGCGATTGCCGGAGTCGAACATCACGAGCGTCGCATCGATGCGCGCAAGCTCGGTCAGGCGCGACCGCCGCGCGGCCGATTTCGCCGGCAGAAAGCCTTCGAAGAAGAAGCGGTCGGTCGGCAGCGCTGCGACCGACAGCGCCGCCAGCACCGAGGACGGGCCGGGCAGCGCGTAGACGGCGTGGCCGGCGGCGCAGACCTCGCGCACCAGCTTGTAGCCGGGGTCCGAGATCAGCGGCGTGCCGGCGTCCGACACCAGCGCGATCGAGCCGCCCTGCGAAAGCCGCTCCAGGATTTTTGGACGGGCCGCTTCCGCATTGTGCTCGTGATATTGCTTGAGCTGCGCGGAGATGTCGTAGCGCTCGGTCAGACGCCGCGTAATGCGGGTGTCCTCGCAGGCGATGACATCGACCCCGGCGAGGGTTTGCAGCGCTCGCAGCGTGATGTCACCGAGATTGCCGATGGGGGTCGCGACCAAATGCAGGCCCGGCGCGGCCTTCGGCGCCGCAAGCCGATGGGCGTCGATGGAGAAACCGCGCGAGGCGGGCTCCGTAGTCTCAGGCATATTTATCGGGGACGGCTTTGCGCGCATAATCAGACGAACTTAGGCATGATCCCCGGGACTGGGAACCGGTCCCCGGAAAAAGATCGTGCCTGGGCGAGGCAAGGGGCGAGGAGGGACTGGAATGTGATCCATTCGGCATCACATTCCCCAGGGAATGAAGCGTCAGCGCCATATTCGCGGCGGAAACGCCGCCTTGATGCTGGGTGACGGACGGCGGACAGCTAGCCAGAACTTGAGAGGAAGCCGCGTTAAGCGGGCATTATCCTTTTGTTTGAGTTAACTATTTGCCGACAATATGCCTGAATCCATGGCCGGTGTCGTGGAAAGAATGTCGTGACCGGCTGGCGACGGTCGGTCAGAAGAGAAACTGTCATGACGGGCCCACGTGATCCCAGATCCTCCTTTCCGGAGGAATCTCCCGTTCAGGGCCCCCTGATGTCAGGGGCGACCCGGCGAAGCGCGCTCGGCCTGTTGCTCGGCACGCCGCTGCTGTCGGCCTGCGCCGGCGTGCAGCAGAGCCTCAGCCAGTTCTCCAATCCGTTCAGCAGTTCCTCGCCGCCTCCGGCCCAACCGGCCGGCCCGCCGCAGCAGGCGACGACTGCCGGCACCGGCGGGGTGAAGGTTGCCGTGATCCTGCCGCTCTCGGCATCCGGCAATGCCGGCCTCGCCGCGCAGTCGATGCGCAATGCCGCCGAGATGGCGCTGGCCGAGTTCCAGAATCCCAACATTCAGCTCCTGATCAAGGACGACAATGGCAGCCCGCAGGGCGCGCAGGCGAGTGCGCAGCAGGCGGTCGACGAGGGCGCCGAGATCATCCTGGGGCCGCTGTTCGCGCAGTCGGTGCCTGCGGTGGCGCAGATCGCGCGCACGCGCGGCATCCCGGTGATGGCGTTCTCGACCGATTCCAGCATCGCCGGCCGCGGTGTCTATCTGCTGAGCTTCCTGCCGGAGTCCGACGTCAACCGCATCGTCGAATATTCCGGCAGCATCGGGAAGCGCTCCGTCGCCGTGCTCGTGCCCGACAATGCTTATGGCAACGTGGTCGAGGCCGCGGTGAAGGCGGCGGTGCCGCGCCGCGGCGGGCGCATCGTCGCGTTCGAGAAATACGGCGCCGATCGCGCCACGCCGGCCCGGACCGTGGCGCAGCAGCTCGGCAGCGCCGATGCGCTGTTCATCGCCGATGATGGCGATGCCGTCGTCTCGGTCGCCGATGCGATGAGCGCGGCGGGTGCGAATCTACGCAATATCCAGCTGCTCGGCACCGGCCTGTGGGACAGTCCGCGCGTCTATGCCAGCCCAAGCTTGCAAGGTGGCCTCTACGCCGCGCCCGATCCGGCCGGCTTCCGCGCCTTCTCCGGCCGCTATCGCACCAAATACGGCGCCGAGCCCGTGCGCACCGCAACGCTCGCCTATGACGCCGTCGCCCTGGTCGCCGCGCTCGCGCGCACGCAGGGCACCACGCGCTTCTCGTCCGACGTGCTCACCAATCCTTCCGGATTCGCCGGCATCGACGGCCTGTTCCGCTTCCGCGCCGACGGCACCAACGAGCGGGGCTTGGCGGTGATGAAGGTGACGACGGGCGGCGGTGTCGCGGTCGCGGGTTCGCCGAAGAGCTTTGGGGCTTGATCACTTCGTAGCCCGGATGGAGCGGAGCGCAATCCGGGTTCTGTCCGCGTGGCGAGACCGTCCCGGATTGCGCTGCGCTCCATCCGGGCTACGAGATCTCGCTACGCCGCGAGATCCGCGACCACCGCGTCCAGCACCGGAAAACCGCTGCTGGTCACGCGCAGGCGTCCGGTTGCATCCACCGTGATCGCGCCTTCTTCGCGCAGCAGCGTGATGCGCTTGGGATCGAGCGAGCGGCCTGACAGCGCGCGGTAGCGCTCGGGATCGATGCCCTCGGCAAGGCGCAACCCCATCAGCAAAAATTCGTCGGCGCGTTCTTCGCTGTTGAGGAGATCGTCGGTGACGACGCCGTGCCCGTTGGTCTCGACCCGCATCAGCCAGGCTTCGGGACGCTTCTCGGTCGCGGTGGCGTGCCTGATTCCGTCGATGTCGAGCCGGCCATGGGCACCGGGGCCGATGCCGGCATATTCCTCGCCGCGCCAGTAGACCAGATTGTGCCGGCACTCGGCGCCGCGCCGCGCGTGATTGGAAATCTCGTAGGCGGGCAGGCCGAGCCTGTCGCAGGTCTCCTGCGTGACGTCGTAGAGCGCGCGTGCGACCGCTTCATCCGGCGTCTTCAGCTTGCCGGCCTGATGCAGGCCGAAGAACGGCGTGCCTTCTTCGATCGTCAATTGATAAAGCGACAGATGTTCGGCCGCCTCGCCGATCGCGAGACGCAATTCATCGGCCCACATCGCCGGCGTCTGGTCGGGACGGGCGTAGATCAGGTCGAACGAATAACGGTCGAACGAGCGGCGCGCGATGGCGACGGCATCGAGGGCCTCGCGCGCGCTGTGCATGCGGCCGAGCGCCTTCAGCGAGGCATCGTCGAGCGCCTGCACGCCGAGCGAGACGCGATTGACGCCGGCGGCGCGATAGCCGGCAAAGCGCGTGGCTTCGACGCTGGTCGGGTTTGCCTCCAGCGTGACTTCGACGTCTTTCGCCACGGTCCAGTGCTTGCCGATGGCGTCGAGCACAGCGCCGACGGTTGCAGGCTGCATGAGCGAGGGTGTGCCGCCGCCGAGAAAGATCGAGGTGACTTCGCGGCCGGGCGCGCGCTCGGCGGTCGCAGCGATCTCGCGCGCGAATGCCGACGCAAAGCGCGGCTCGTCGATTGCGGCGTGCCGGACATGGCTGTTGAAGTCGCAATAGGGGCACTTCGACAGGCAGAACGGCCAGTGCACGTAGACGCCGAAGGCTTCGGATTCTTGTTTTGACGCGTTTTCCTGGCGCGAACCGGTATCCAATTCGCTCGAAAACGCTCTAGCGCGGCTCAAGGCAGATCTCCGCCAGTTTCACGAAGGCGCGGGCACGGTGCGACAGGCCGAGACCGAGCGGCGGCAGGCCGTGCTTCTCGATGCTCTCCATCTCGCCGAAGGTGCGGCTGTGGCCGTCGGGCAAAAACATCGGGTCGTAGCCGAAGCCGGCGGTGCCGCGCGGCGGCCACACCAGCGTGCCGTCGACGCGTGCCTCGACCTCTTCGACATGATCGTCGGGCCATGCAACGCAGAGCGCGGAAACGAAATGCGCCTTGCGCTTGGCGGGCGTGGTCGCGCCACGCTCCTGCAACAGCCGTTCGATCTGCGCGATCGCTGCGGCAAAATCCTTGTTCGGGCCGGCCCAGCGCGCCGAGTAGATGCCGGGCGCGCCGTCGAGCGCGTCGACCACGATGCCGGAATCGTCGGCGAAAGACGGCAGCTTCGTCGCCTGCGCTGCCGCGATCGCCTTGATCGCGGCGTTGCTGCGGAAATCGTTTCCGGTCTCTTCCGGCTCCGGAAGGCCTAATTCGCCGGCCGAGACCGCATCGATGCCGTAAGGCGCGAGCAGCTCCTTCATCTCGGCGAGCTTGCCGGGATTATGGGTCGCGATGACGAGCTTTCCGGTGATTCGGCGATGCATCAGCTTATTGACTACGCTACCGCCAGTTTCTGCAAGTCCACCAGACGCGCCACGCCCTTGCGCGCCAGCGCCATCAACGCCAGGAACTCGGCTTCCGTGAACGGCTCGCGTTCCGCGGTGCCCTGGACTTCGATGATGCGGCCATCACCCGTCATGACGAAGTTGGCGTCGGTATCGGCCTCGGAATCCTCGGCATAGTCGAGGTCGAGCACGGGCGTGCCCTTGTAGATGCCGCAGGAGATCGCGGCGACGTTGTCGCGCAACACATTGGCTTTGACCATGTTGCGCGCCTTCATCCAGGTGATGCAATCGGCGAGGGCGACCCAGGCGCCGGTGATGGAGGCCGTGCGGGTGCCGCCGTCGGCCTGGAGCACGTCGCAATCGACCGTGATCTGGCGCTCACCGAGCGCTTCAAGATTGATGATGGTGCGAAGCGAGCGGCCGATCAGGCGCTGGATTTCGACGGTGCGGCCGCTCTGCTTTCCGGCGGAGGCCTCGCGGCGGGTGCGTTCCGACGTCGCGCGCGGCAGCATGCCGTATTCGGCGGTGACCCAGCCACGGCCCTGGCCCTTGAGCCATGGCGGCAGGCGGTCTTCCAGCGTGGCGGTGACCAGCACGTGGGTGTCGCCGAATTTCACCAGGCACGAGCCTTCCGCATATTTGACCACGCCGCGCTCCAGCGTCACGGGGCGCAATTCGTCGGGCGCACGGCGGCTTGGCCGCATGGGAAATCCTCCAAAACTCTCGGAAAAGGGCTGTTGGCGGTGCTTGTAGGGGGGGTGAGGGTGGGCGGCAAGGGGGAAGATCGAAGCCTTATTCACCCCCAATTTTCAATCCGCGAACGCCACGCTTGTCAGAAGCCCCAGGGATAGACAAATTACCTGTATCTGAGAGGAGTTACGGTCTGTGGCCCATCACGATCCGATCCATCTGATCGCGCCGCGCGCGGGCCTTGCCCAGCTCAACGAGCGTTCCCGCGACATCTTTCGTCAAATCGTCGAAAGCTATCTCGCGACCGGGGAGCCGGTGGGCTCGCGCAATATTTCGCGCCTGATCGCCATGCCGCTGTCGCCCGCTTCAGTCCGCAACGTCATGGCCGACCTGGAACAGCTCGGCCTGATCTACGCCCCGCACACCTCCGCCGGCCGGCTGCCGACGGAACTCGGCCTGCGCTTCTTCGTCGATGCCCTGATGCAGGTCGGCGACCTCAATGACAGTGAACGGCAGGCGATCCAGAGCCAGTTGACCTCCGTGGGCCACGCGCAATCGGTCGAGGCTGCGCTCGAAGAGGCATTGACGCGGCTTTCCGGCCTGACCCGTGCGGCCGCCGTCGTGCTGACGCCGAAATCCAATGCGCGGTTGAAACATATCGAATTCGTCCGCCTGGAACCGGAAAAGGCATTGGTGATCCTGGTCGGCGAGGACGGGCAGGTCGAAAACCGCGTCTTGGCGCTGCCACCGGGAGTTCCATCCTCGGCGTTGACCGAAGCCGGCAACTTCCTCAATGCGCGGATCCGGGGCCGGACCCTGGCCGAGGCGCGGCTGGAGCTCGAGACCGCGCTCGGAGAGGCGCGCACCGAGCTCGATCAGCTGACACATAAGGTGATCTCGGCCGGGATTGCCAGCTGGTCCGGCGGTGAGAACGAGGACCGGCAGCTCATCGTCCGCGGCCACGCCAATCTGCTCGAGGATTTGCATGCGCTGGAAGATCTCGAGCGCGTTCGCCTGCTATTCGACGATCTCGAGACCAAGCGCGGGGTGATCGACCTGCTCGGGCGGGCCGAGACCGCGGAAGGCGTGCGGATCTTCATCGGCAGTGAGAACAAGCTGTTCTCGCTGTCGGGCTCGTCCACCATCATCTCGCCCTATCGGGACGCTGCCGGCCATATCGTCGGCGTTTTGGGCGTGATCGGGCCGACGCGGCTGAATTATGCCCGCGTGATCCCGACCGTGGACTACGCTGCCCGCATCGTCAGCCGGCTCCTGGGGGGCTGACCGGCGTCTCCCGCGATCACGGGCGCTTGATTTTCGGCGCCCGAAGCACGATATGCGGGCCAGAAACCCCTGAGATGAATGCGAAAAGAGAGCCGATGACCGATCGAGACCGGCAACCCGAAGACACGAGTGCTGCGGCCGGCGAGCCCGTGGTGTCAAAACCCTACATCATGCCCGACGATCCCGAGCCCGGCTCGGTCGAGCTCCTGCAGAAGGAAGTCGCCGAGGCGCGCGACCGCATGCTGCGGACGCTGGCCGAGATGGAGAATCTGCGCAAGCGCACCGCCAAGGAGGTCGCGGACTCCAAGCTCTACGGCGTCACGGGCTTTGCCCGCGACGTGCTCGACATCGCCGACAACCTCCAGCGCGCGCTCGATGCCGTTCCGGCTGAAGCCCGTGCGGCGGCCGATGCAGGCCTCGCCTCGCTGATCGAGGGCGTCGAGCTGACCGAGCGCTCGCTGCTCAGCGCGCTGGAAAAACACGGCGTGAAGAAGTTCGATCCCCTGGGCCAGAAGTTCGATCCGAACTTCCAGCAGGCGATGTTCGAGGTGCCCGATGCGTCGGTGCCCGCGGGCACCGTCGTGCAGGTCATGCAGGCCGGCTACACCATCGGCGAGCGCGTGCTGCGTCCCGCCTTGGTCGGTGTCGCCAAGGGCGGCGCCAAGGCCGCGCCCGCCAACAGCAACGAGCCGAACGGCGCAGCGAACTGATCGATCCTCATGGTGAGGAGGCGCGTCAGCGCCGTCTCGAACCATGCAGGCCGAACTGCTGCAGCGGGGCCTTTATCCTTCGAGACGCGCGCGAAAATGCGCGCTCCTCAGGATGAGAGTCTTGCAGTTTTTTGACCGGGCCTACGCGCTCGCCGCGATATCGGCAGACTGAATCCGCTTCACGCCGGCCTTGGCCATATCGGCCCAGGCTTTTGCGAGCGAGCCTTGATTGTCGATGCCGCGGCAGGCGTCTTCCACCACATAGACCTCGAAGCCCGCCTTGCGCGCGTCGAGCGCGGTCCAGGCCACGCAGAAATCCGTCGCCAGCCCCGCGACGAAGACGCGCTTGATCTTGCGCCCCTTCAGATAGCCGGCAAGGCCGGTCGAGGTCTTGCCGTCGGCTTCGAGGAAGGCCGAATAGCTGTCGACGTCCTTGTGAAAACCCTTGCGGATGATGAGCTCGGCGTGCGGGATCGCAAGGTCTTTCGACAGCGCGGCGCCATCGGTGCCCTGCACGCAATGGTCGGGCCACAGCACCTGCTTGCCGTAGGGAAGATCGATAGTCTCGAACGGCTTCTTGCCGGCGTGGACCGACGCAAAGGAAACATGGCCTTGCGTGTGCCAGTCTTGCGTCATCACCACGTTCGAAAACGCTTTCGAGATCTTGTTGATGACGGGCACCACCTGCTCGCCTTCCTTCACGGCAAGGCTGCCGCCGGGAAGGAAGCAATTCTGCACGTCGATCACGAGCAGCGCGGATGCATCGTCCGGCTTGATCGATGTGGCCGCCAGAATCGCGGTTGGCGCGAGCGCCACGAGCGCGCTCGTCCCGAGCGCCGCCAAGACTTGTCGCCGATCCAGCATCATTCGCCTCCCTCCAGGATGAACTCAACGGAAGGGGAGCCTAGTTCCGTTCGTATACGAACAGAAGCCCGAAAATGCAGCCGGCTTTGGTGAGTGGTTGGGCTGCTGACCGGATGAATGTCGGACTAGCCTTTCGGCTGGATGCCGTCGCGGACTGCGCGGAAGCGGGTGAAGGCGGCCGGCCATTGCTCGCGCGGGGCGCTGGCGATGATGCGCAGCGAGGCGCCGCCGCTGCTGAAGCGGATCCACTGCACGACGGTCACCGGCGTCTTGTCCTTGCCGCTGACGCCGTCGATCCGGGTCTCGAAACCCTGCTGGCCGCTGATGCGGATCGGCTCGGACATGGTGACGCGCGACTCGCGCACGCCGGGAATCTGGAGCGCCGCCTCCTGGGCGAAGCGGGCGCGGTCGTCGGCGGCTTGCGGGGTGGCGCCAATCACGCCGAGGATGATGAACGGCTTCGATTCATAGCCGGAGCTCTCGTCGCCGTCGGCCAGGATGATGCTCGAGCCCGGCGCCAGCGTGCGAACGTCCTTGAAGTCGGCGAGATCGGTGATCTTGAACGGCATCAGCGCGATCTGCTCTTCGGCCGAGACCTGCTTGCGGGTGACGACGCTCGCAAACATCTGCCGCACCGCCTCGTCGGTGTAGATCTTGCTCGCATTCTCCGGAATCTGCACCGCGACATAGCCGGAGAAGCCGGCCCCCGGCACGATCATCGAATAGCGTCGAACCGGGGTTTCGCCGGCCTTGCCGCTCTCGGTGGTGAAATAGGCAAGACCCGCGAGCGTCTCGATCTTGTCCTGCTTGACGCCGTTGGCTCCGGCCGGATTGGAGTTGAAGGCGCTCACGACCTCGCCATAGGCCGCCGGCGGCAGTTCTGTGATCAGCACCTTGACGTTGCCGTCCTCGCTCTCGAAGCCGGGAAAGGTCTTGGCCGTGTTGAGACCGACCAATGGCACCATGCCGAGGCGCAAGCCGGGTGGGAAAACGGCGTCGGCAGCCAGAGCCGGAAGCGCAGAGGCAACGAGGAGGGCGAGCGCAGCAAGGGGGCGGATCAGCTTCATGGGCACTCTGATTGGTTCACATTGAGGCCGTTCGATGGTGGCCAGCCTGCCGCTTTGTCGCGCGAGGCAGCCCGATGACGAGCCCGGCCGGCCGCCCGCCTTTTAGCGGGTTTGGACTTGCCGCAACAGGCCGGGGCGGAATGCGGTAGCGGATGCCGGCCGATCGCGGCACCTGTTAATAATTCCTCACCTGCAAGGGCGGTGCAGCCCGGATATGTTCTTCCAAAACCCAATGTTTTCACGGCCGAAACTTGCGTTCGGTCCTTGCGGGCACCTCCCCCCCTCCTATATGACCCCCAACCATCGCAATATCGCGAATGTTTGATCTTAGGGGGTTTCGGTTCGGGTGCCTTCTGGGCCCAGCCAGCCTGCCGCAAAAACAAGGATACAGGACCATGGGAAAGGTCATCGGGATCGACCTCGGCACCACGAATTCGTGCGTCGCCGTAATGGATGGCAAGAACGCCAAAGTCATCGAGAATTCCGAAGGCATGCGCACGACGCCTTCGATCGTCGCCGTGACGGACGACGGTGAGCGCCTCGTCGGCCAGCCGGCCAAGCGTCAGGCCGTCACCAATCCCGAGCGCACGTTCTTCGCAGTGAAGCGCCTGATCGGCCGCCGCTACGACGACCCGATGGTCGAGAAGGACAAGAAGCTCGTTCCGTACAAGATCGTGAAGGCTTCCAACGGCGACGCCTGGGTCGAGGCCGACGGCCAGACCTACTCGCCCTCGCAGGTCTCGGCGTTCATCTTGCAGAAGATGAAGGAGACCGCGGAAGCCCATCTGGGCCAGAAGGTCGACCAGGCCGTCATCACCGTGCCCGCCTACTTCAACGACGCCCAGCGCCAGGCGACCAAGGACGCCGGCAAGATCGCGGGCCTTGAAGTGCTGCGCATCATCAACGAGCCGACCGCGGCCGCGCTCGCCTATGGCCTCGACAAGACCAAGACCGGCACGATCGCCGTGTACGATCTCGGCGGCGGCACGTTCGATATCTCGATTCTCGAAATCGGCGACGGCGTGTTCGAGGTGAAGTCGACCAACGGCGACACCTTCCTCGGCGGCGAAGACTTCGACATGCGCCTGGTCGGCTATCTGGCCGACGAATTCCAGAAGGAGCAGGGCATCAACCTGCGCAACGACAAGCTTGCGTTGCAGCGCCTGAAGGAGGCTGCTGAAAAGGCCAAGATCGAGCTGTCGTCGACGACGCAGACCGAGATCAACCTGCCCTTCATCACCGCGGACCAGACCGGCCCGAAGCATCTGACGATGAAGCTCACCCGCGCCAAGTTCGAGGCGCTGGTCGATGACCTCGTCCAGAAGACCGTCGAGCCCTGCCGCAAGGCGCTGAAGGATGCCGGCCTCACCGCCGCCGAGATTGGCGAAGTGGTGCTGGTCGGCGGCATGTCGCGCATGCCGAAGGTCCAGGAAGTCGTGAAGCAGCTGTTCGGCAAGGAGCCGCACAAGGGCGTCAACCCGGACGAAGTCGTGGCGATCGGCGCCGCGATCCAGGCCGGCGTGCTTCAGGGCGACGTCAAGGACGTGCTGCTGCTCGACGTGACCCCGCTGTCGCTGGGCATCGAGACGCTGGGCGGCGTGTTCACCCGCATCATCGACCGCAACACCACGATCCCGACCAAGAAGAGCCAGGTGTTCTCGACCGCCGAGGACAGCCAGAACGCGGTCACCATCCGCGTCTTCCAGGGCGAGCGTGAAATGGCGGCCGACAACAAGATGCTCGGTCAGTTCGACCTGATGGGCATTCCGCCGGCCCCGCGCGGCATGCCGCAGATCGAGGTGACCTTCGACATCGACGCCAACGGCATCGTCAACGTCTCGGCCAAGGACAAGGCTACGTCCAAGGAGCAGCAGATCCGCATCCAGGCCTCCGGCGGTCTGTCGGAAGCCGACATCGAGAAGATGGTCAAGGACGCCGAGGCCAATGCCGAGGCGGACAAGAAGCGCCGCGAGGCCGTGACTGCCAAGAACGACGCGGATGGACTGGTGCATTCGACCGAGAAGGCACTGGCCGAGCACGGTTCGAAGGTCGCGGAGACCGAGCGCCGCGCGATCGAGGATGCCGTCAGCGACCTCAAGGAAGCGCTGAAGGGCGACGATGCCGAAGCCATCAAGGCCAAGACCCAAACGCTGGCCCAGGCGTCGATGAAGCTCGGCGAGGCCATGTACAAGCAGCAGGCCGAGGCCGACGCCAAGAAGGATGCGGCCAAGGACGACGTCGTCGACGCGGAGTTCACCGAAGTCGACGACGACAAGAACAACAAGAAGTCCGCCTGAAGCCCGCGAGGGTGATGATGCGGACGGCTTGGACCCCACACGCGCCAACGGCCTCCTCCCTCGCGGGGGAGGCCATCGTGTCGGGCACGACGGGGCAAGAGTCTTTGAAAGTCGGCTCTGTTAAAGTCGGCTCTGTTAAAGTCGGCCTCGTTACGATCGATCAATTCCCAGCCGTTATTCTGAATGCTGCCGTGCAATCCTCTGCCGCGAGGCGGAAGGCTGCCTATATCGTTGCATGGCGACGTTGCTTCGCTCCGACTTGAATCGCGATCGGATAGACCGAGCTCATCATGTCCACGTCCACCAAGCGCTGCTATTACGAAACCCTCGAAGTCGAACGCGATGCCGACGATTCCGTCCTGAAATCGTCGTTCCGCAAGCTGGCGATGAAGTTTCACCCCGACCGCAATCCCGGGGACGACACCAGCGAAGTCAAATTCAAGGAAATCAACGAGGCCTACGAGGTCCTGAAAGACAAGGACAAGCGCGCCGCCTATGACCGTTACGGCCATGCCGCCTTCGAGCAGGGCGGCGGCGGTGGCGGCCCCGGTTTCGGCGCGGGCTTCGCCTCCTCTTTTTCCGACATTTTCGAAGATCTGTTCGGCATGGCCGGACAGCGCGGCGGCCGTGGCGGCCGCGAGCGCGGCGCCGACCTGCGCTACAACATGGAAATCACGCTCGAGGAAGCTTTTGGCGGCAAGACCGCGCAGATCGAGATCCCGGTCTCGGTCACCTGCGAAGCCTGTTCGGGCATCGGGGCCAAGGCCGGCACCAAGCCGAAGACCTGCTCGACCTGCGGCGGCGCCGGACGCGTACGGCAGTCGCAGGGCTTCTTCACGCTGGAGCGCACCTGCCCGGGCTGCCAAGGGCGCGGCCAGATGATCGAGGACGCCTGCCCGTCCTGCTCGGGTCAGGGGCGTGTCACCCGCGAGCGGAATCTGTCGGTCAACATTCCCCCTGGAGTCGAGGACGGCACCAGGATCAGGCTCGCCGGTGAGGGCGAGGCCGGGGTCCGCGGCGGCCCGCCCGGCGACCTCTACATCTTCCTGTCGCTGGCCCAGCACCAGTTCTTCCAGCGCGACGGCGCCGATCTGCATTGTCGTGTGCCGATCTCGATGGTGACGGCGGCGCTTGGCGGCGAGTTCGAGGTGCCGACCATCGAGAAGGGCAAGACCAAGGTGAAGGTCCCCGCGGGGACCCAGTCCAGCCGCCGATTCCGCATCGCATCAAAAGGCATGCCGGTGCTGCGCTCGCGCCAGATGGGCGACATGTATGTTCAGGTCGTGGTCGAGACCCCGCAAAATCTCACCAAGAAGCAGCAGGAATTGCTGGCCGAGTTCGAAAAACTCTCCTCCGGCAACACCCAGCCGGAATCCGAGGGTTTCTTCACCAAGGTCAAGGATTTCTTCGGTAATCGGGCAAGTTGACGCGTCTTGACCGTGCCGCCTTCGGCCTATACGTCTTTATGACCATTTTCTGACACGCCGCGGTCACGCGGTCCCGGCCGGTCCCGACATGCCATTGCCATCGTCCGCGCGTGCGTTGAAGAAGCCCCGTCTCGATGACGAGGTGCGTTTTCTCCGGTCATGGATTGAAAAGCCCCTCCACATGGGCGCGGTGATGCCGTCGGGCAAGCTGCTCGCCCGGACCATGGCCCATTACGTCGACGTCAATTCGGACGCACCGGTGGTCGAGCTCGGGCCCGGCACCGGCGCCATCACCTCGGCCCTGGTCGAGCGTGGCGTCGACCAGAAACGTCTCGTCCTCGTCGAATACAATCCTGGCTTCTGCGCCCTGCTGCGCGATCGCTACCCGCAGGCCAAGGTGGTGCAGGGCGATGCCTATCGCCTGCGCGACACGCTCTGGAACGTGCTGAGCGCGCCGGCCTCCGCGGTCGTCTCCGGCCTGCCGCTGGTCACAAAACCGATGCTGACGCGGCTGCGGCTCATCCGCGACGCCTTCACGGCGCTGGCGCCCGGTGCGCCCTTCGTCCAGTTCACCTATGCGGTGGTGCCGCCGATTCCGAAATCGCTGCCCGGCGTGTCCACAGAGGCCTCGGAACGGATCTGGATGAACCTTCCGCCGGCCCGCGTCTGGGTGTATCGCAAGGACTAAATCCGCCGGCATTCCTGTTTGCGTGGCGGGCTCGTTTCGCCGAACGCATGGAAGCGGATGTCCGCACCGAAAATCCTGATCATTCCCGGCTCACTGCGTACCGGCTCGCACAATGCGAAGCTGGCAGCGGTCGCCGCCTATGCATTCGACCAGGCCGGCGTCGATGTCACCCGCATCTCGCTCGCCGATTTTCCGCTGCCGATCTATGACGGCGACCTGCAGGCCAAGTCCGGTGTGCCCAAGCACGCGATCAATCTCAAGCGCATGATCGGCGCGCATCACGGCGTGCTGATCGTCTCGCCCGAATACAACGCCTCGGTGCCGCCGCTGCTGAAGAACGCGATCGACTGGGTCAGTCGCGTGCATGAGCTGCACGAGCCGCGCGGCGAGGTGTTCCGCAACCGCGTCTTCGCGCTCGCCGGCGCCTCGCAGAGCCGGCTTGGCGCGGCTCGCGCGCTGCAGGCGTTGCGGCTGATCCTGACCTCCTGCCACGCCAATGTGATTGCCAGCCAGCTGACGCTCGCCTTTGCCGACCAGGCCTATGACGATATGGACAGGCTGAAGCACGAGGGCGATATCGCCGCGTTGAAGGAACTGGTGCGGCAGTTGATCGACATTTCCCAACGCATGATGTGAGGTGACATGACGCCAGCCGAGATTGCCCCGAAAGACCGCCTGATCGTCGCGCTCGATCTGCCCGGCGTTGATGCCGCAGAAGCGATGGTCAACCGGCTCGGCGACAGCGTCACCTTCTACAAGATCGGCTATCGGCTGGCTTATGCCGGCGGCTTGCCGCTGGTCGGCAAGCTCGCCGACAAGGGCAAGAAGGTCTTTCTCGATCTCAAGCTGCACGACATCGGCAACACCGTGGCGCAGGGCGTCGACAGCATCACAAGGCTCGGCGCGACCTTCCTCACGGTGCACGCTTATCCGCAGACCATGAAGGGTGCCGTCGAAGGTCGCGGCAGCTCGAATCTGAAGATCCTCGCCGTCACTGTTCTGACGTCCTACAACGAGGACGATCTGCACGCGGCAGGCTTCCGGCTCGGCGTCTCCGAGCTCGTCGAAGCGCGCGCGCAGCAGGCGCAGGTGCTCGGCATCGACGGGCTGGTATCGTCGCCCGAGGAAGTCGGAGCCTTGCGCAAGATCGTCGGCCACCAGATGAGCCTCGTCACCCCCGGCATCCGGCCGGCGGGCGCGGCGAGCGGCGACCAGAAGCGCATCATGACGCCGGGCCGCGCGATTGCGGCCGGCGCGGATTATCTCGTCGTCGGTCGGCCGGTGGTGGAAGCCACGGACCCCAAGGCGATCGCCGAGGCCATCCAGGCTGAGATCGCGCAAGTGCTTGGCTAATCAACAACACAGGGAGAAGAACAATGGCAAAAGGCTACTGGATCGGACGTGTCGACGTGAGCAGTGACGAGGGCTACAAGCCCTATGCCGTCGCCAATGGTCCGATCTTCAAGAAATGGGGTGGCCGCTTCATCGTCCGCGCCGGCAAGTTCACCACCGTCGAAGGTGCCAGCCGCACCCGCAACGTCGTGATCGAATTCCCGGACTACGAGACCGCGATCGCCTGCTACAACTCGCCGGAATACCAGGCCAACATCAAGGTGCGCCAGCCGCACTCCGTCGCCGACCTCATCATCATCGAGGGCTATGACGGCCCGCAGCCGTCAGACGGCTGAGGCGCGCTCAGCTCCGTCATGGCCGGGCCTGACCCGGCCATCCACGTCTTCACGCTCATATGCGTGGCCGTTCGAGGATGCCCGAGACAAGCCCGGGCATGACGGTGGCGTCTGCCCCTCGGTTGCCGGAACTGCCTCCCCCCGCTACAACGACCGTGAGAGGATCGCACCATGTCCGACATGCGCTTGATTGTTGCTGGAGCCGGCGGCCGGATGGGCCGGGCGCTGACGCGGGCGATTGCCGAGAGCAAAGGCGCGGTGCTGGCCGGCGCGCTGGAGGCGCCGGGATCGGAGCTGCTCGGCAAGGATGCCGGCGTGCTCGCAGGCCTGCCGGCCAATGGCGTCAAACTCTCCGGCGATCTCTGGGCGTTGTCGAAGGACGCCGACGGCATTCTGGATTTCACCGTACCCGCGGCGACCCTCGCCAATGTCGCGATCGCCGCCGAACGCGGCCTGGTGCACGTGGTCGGAACGACCGGCCTGTCGGGCTCCGACAACGCCGTGATCAAGAGCGTCATCAACCGCGCCGTCGTGGTGCAGTCCGGCAATATGAGCCTGGGTGTCAATCTGCTCGCCGCACTGGTCAAGCGCGTCGCCAAGGCGCTCGACGAGAGCTTCGACATCGAGATCGTCGAAACCCATCACCGCATGAAGATCGACGCGCCCTCGGGCACGGCACTGATGCTGGGCCAGGCGGCAGCTAGCGGCCGTGGCATCGCGCTCGACGAGCATGCAGACCGCGGTCGCGATGGCATCACTGGCGCGCGCAAGCCCGGCGACATCGGCTTTGCGTCGCTGCGCGGCGGCACCGCGGCCGGCGATCACAGCGTGAGCTTCCTCGGCGCGTTCGAGCGGCTGACGCTGTCGCATCACGCGGAGGATCGCATGCTGTTCGCCCACGGCGCGCTGAAGGCCGCACTCTGGGCGCATGGCAAGAAGCCGGGGCACTACTCCATGGCCGACGTGCTCGGCCTGTCTGACATTTGAACGAAACGGAAAGCAGTCAATGAGCGAACGTCTTCTCGTGCTGGTGCGGCACGGTCAGAGCGAATGGAATCTGAAGAACCTGTTCACGGGCTGGAAGGACCCTGACCTCACCGAGCTCGGCGTGAAGGAAGCCTCGGAAGCCGGCCGCAAGCTGAAGGCGCAAGGCCTCGTGTTCGACGTCGCCTACACCTCGGTGTTGACGCGCGCACAGCACACGCTCGACCTCATTCTCGGCGAGCTCGACCAGAAGGGCCTGCCGACGACGAAGAACCTCGCGCTGAACGAGCGCGACTATGGCGATCTCTCCGGCCTCAACAAGGACGACGCCCGCAAGAAATGGGGCGAAGACCAGGTGCTGATCTGGCGCCGCTCCTACGACGTGCCGCCGCCCGGCGGCGAAAGCCTGAAGGATACGCTGGCGCGCGCACTGCCGTATTACGTGCAGGAGATCCTGCCCGGCGTGCTCAACGGCAAGCGCACGCTGGTCGCCGCCCATGGCAACTCCCTGCGCGCGCTGATCATGGTGCTGGAAAAGCTCTCGCCCGAAGGCATTTTGAAGCGCGAGCTCGCCACCGGCGTGCCGATCATCTACCGCCTCAATTCGGATTCGACGGTGGCCTCGAAGCTGGATCTGGCGGGCTGAGCGATCGCGCAATTCGTAGGGTGGGTTAGCGGAGCGTAACCCACCACTTTAATTTCCGCGGGGACGGAAGAGGTGGGTTACGCCTTCGGCTAACCCCCCTACGGCAGCTCGTCTACTGCATCCCCAGCTGCCCGGCCTCCCAGCCCAGCATCGCCTGCTTGCGGGTGATGCCCCAGTGGTAGCCGGTGAGCGTGCCGCTCTTGCCGAGCGCGCGGTGGCAGGGCACGACGAACGACACCGGGTTCTTGCCGACGGCGGCGCCGACGGCGCGTGAGGCTTTCGGGCTGTTGATGTTGCAGGCGATGTCCGAATAGGACACCGCGCGGCCCATCGGGATCTTCAGCAGCGTCTCCCACACTCGCACCTCGAAATCGGTGCCGATCATCACCACGCGCAGCGGCTGGTCCGGCCGCCACAGTTTCGTGTCGAAGATGCGCTGCGCCAGCGGTGCGGTGCCTTCGTGATCCTCGACATATGTTGCGTTCCGCCACCGCCGTGTCATGTCGGCAAGCGCCACCTGTTCCTCACCGGGATCGGCGAAAGCGAGTCCCGACAACCCGCGATCGGTCGCGATCACGATCGCGGTGCCGAACGGCGAGTGATGGAAGCCGTAGCGCAGGATCAGCCCCGCGCCGCCGTTCTTCCACTCGCCCGGTGACATCGCCTCATGCGTGACGAAGAGATCATGCAGCCGGCCCGGACCCGAAAGCCCGGAGTCGAGCGCGGCGTCGAGGATGCTCGCGGAATCCCGCAGCAGGCCCTTGGCGTGATCGAGCGTGAGCGCCTGCATGAAGGCCTTCGGCGTGATCGAGGCCCAGCGGCGGAACAAATGGTGCAGCTCGTCCGGCGTGACGCCGGCCGCATCCGCCATCGCCTCGATGGTCGGCTGTGCGCGCCAGTTTTCCGAAATGAAGGCGATCGCCCGGCGCACGGAATCATAGTCGCGCGACGCGGCGTTCTGGGAGCCCGGCCCGGCCAGGCGCTGGTCATGTATCGCGAGTGTCATCATGATTGGAAATGTAGGAGAGGGCAGGCTTCGAAACCACCCGATTTCCGATCCGCGGTCAGGTGACCGGATTGTAGGTCGGCCCGCGCCGGGCAGCATTTAATGCCTCAACCAAACCTTTGTAAAAACTTGCCTTTTCGTCCGGTCCCAGGAAGCGAGCGATCTGGATCTGGTGACCTCGCGAAATCAGATAGAGGTGCTCGATGCCAAAATCCTCGTCGATTTCCATGTCGAGACGGACCCAGAGCGGGTTGAAGGTCCACTCGACCACCTGGCCGTGCTGGCTGACGCGCCGCACGCGCAATTCAGATGGCGTGACCACGATCTCCTCGCTGGCCCGCGCCGCGCGGAAATTGGCTTTGAAGGCCCACCAGATCACCAGCACGTCCAGCCCGAAGAAGCCGAACACCGGCCACGCCCCCATCATCAGGAAGACGAGGCCGGTGACGAAGCTGACGACGCTCAGGAACAGCATCACGGCGAGGAAGCCGGTGCGGTTCAGCGAGCGGTGCGGCGTCAGGCGCGCGGAAAAGATCTGAGGCTCAGCCTCGCTTCCGGATCGTTCGCGCTCAATTTCGTTGCCTGTGCTCATCGTCCCTCAGTATATCCCGATCATGGCGAAAATCACCCGCAAGCCGGTCCCGCGTAAAACGTCCGTGCCGAAGAAAAAGGCAAAGCCGGTCGCGGCCAAACCGAAGGGACCCGCGAAGAAATCGCTTAAGGCCATGAAGCCCTGGACGCCGCCCGAGGTCCACGAAGCCTTCAGCCGTTTCCGCAAGGCCAACCCGGAGCCGAAAGGCGAGCTCGAGCACGTCAATCCCTTTACGCTGCTGGTCGCCGTGGTGCTGTCGGCGCAGGCGACCGATGCTGGGGTCAATAAGGCGACGCGTGCGTTGTTTGCGATCGCCGACACGCCCCAGAAGATGCTCGACCTCGGCGAGGAACGCCTGCGCGAGTACATCAAGACCATCGGCCTCTACCGCACCAAAGCGAAGAACGTGATCGCGCTGTCGGCGAAGCTGCTCAGCGAGTTCGGCGGCGAGGTGCCGCGCACGCGCGCGGGGCTCGAGTCGTTGCCCGGCGCCGGTCGCAAGACCGCTAACGTCGTGCTCAACATGGCCTTCGGCGAGCACACCATGGCGGTCGACACGCATGTCTTCCGCGTCGGCAACCGGACCGGACTTGCGCCCGGCAAGACGCCGCTGGAGGTCGAGCTCGGTCTCGAAAAGGTGATCCCGGCCGAGTTCATGCTGCATGCCCATCATTGGCTGATCCTGCATGGCCGCTATACTTGCATCGCGCGCAAGCCGCGCTGCGAGGTATGCCTGATCAACGATCTCTGCCGGTGGCCGGAAAAGACGGTCTGAAAATAGCGTTCGGGAAAGTGGTTTGGAGTCTATCGTGAGTCAGCAGGAACAAACCCCGTCCTCGCCACCTGCTGCCTCACCGGCGCCGCCACCGAAGCCCTCGCAGCGACCGCCGAGCTCCCTGTGGAGCCGGCTCGCGATTCCGCTGTTCGCGGTGATCGTCGCGCTCGGCTTCGTCGCGCTGGCAACGCAGCGCTTCGACGAATGGGTCGGCAATTCGGTGGTCCAGACCACCAACGACGCCTATGTGCGCGCCGAGCTGACGCGGCTTGCCAGTCGGGTCTCCGGCGAAGTGCTGACCGTCGGCGTCACCGACTTCCAGCGCGTCAAGGCCGGCGATCTCCTGATCCAGATCGATCCTGCCGACTATGAGGCGCAAGTCGCGCAGTCCGAAGCGGCGGTCGCCGCCGCGCAAGCCGTGCTCGACAATCTGGCCAACCAGATCGAGCTGCAATATGCGACGATCGCGCAGGCGCAAGCCGCGCGGCTCTCGGCCGAAGCCCTGGAGGTCGAGGCGCGGCAGGAGCAGGAGCGCCAGCAATCGCTGACGCAGACCGAATCCGGCACGCGGCAGCGCTTCGAACAGGCGGTCGCAGGCTATGCCAAGGCGCAGGCCGACGTGCGTGCGAGCCGCGCCGTGATCGCGGCCCAGCAGCACCAGCTCGAAGTCCTGCAAGGCACCAGGAAGCAGCGCGCCGCTGATCTCGAAGCGACCAAGGCCACACTGGCGAGTGCCAAGCTCAAGCTCGGCTACACGAAGATATCGGCGCCATTCGACGGCGTCGTCGGCGAGCGGCAGGTGCAGCCCGGCGACTACGTCAACATCGGCACCAACCTCATCAACGTCGTGCCGTTGCCGAAGGTCTATGTGATCGCGAACTACAAGGAGACCCAGCTTACGCACGTTGCGCCGGGCCAGCCGGTCGAGATCACCGTCGACAGCTTCCCGCGCGAGAAGTTGCGCGGCCGGGTCGAGCGCATTGCGCCTGCGACCGGCGCGCAGGTCGCGCTGTTGCCGCCGGACAACGCAACCGGCAACTTCACCAAGGTCGTGCAGCGCATTCCCGTGCGCATCCAGTTCGACGACAACCAGCCGCTGCTGACGCGGCTGGTGCCGGGCATGTCGGTCGTCACCAGCATCGACACCAAGGCCGGCAATGGCGGAAAATGACGATTCCAGCCGCGGACCGCTCTCGCGCGGCGGCGTCGCCCCGCAACCCTTGTTTGCGGTGGCGGCGGTGCTGCTCGGCTCGTTCCTCGCCAATTTCGACAGCCGGCTGACCACGATTGGCCTGCCGGATCTGCGCGGCGCGTTCTCGCTCTCGTTCGACGAGGGCGCCTGGCTCTCCACGGCAGGCATCGGCTCGCAGATCTTCATCGCGCCCGCAGTGGCCTGGCTTGCCACCGTATTCGGCCTGCGCCGCGTGCTCGGCATCCCCAGCCTCGTCTATGCCGCGGTCTCGCTGATCATCCCGTTCGTGCACGACTATCCGACATTGCTCGCGCTCAGCGTCGTGCATGGCCTCTTGCTCGGCACCTTCGTGCCGGCGACGCTGATGATCGTGTTCCGCAATTTGCCGATCCGCTGGTGGCTCCCGGCGATCTCGATCTATTCGATCCGCGTCGGCTTCGCGCTTGATACCTCGAGCTCGCTGGTCGGCTTCTATGTCGACTATCTCGGCTGGCAATGGCTGTACTGGCAGAGCGTCGTGATCGCGCCCCTGATGGGCCTGATGGTTTATTGGGGCACGCCGAACGAGCCGGTGAATCGCGCTTTGCTGCGCGAGGCTGATTGGGGCGGCATGCTGCTGCTCGGCGCCGGCGTCTCGATGATCTATGCCGGGCTCGACCAGGGCAACCGGTTGGACTGGCTGGGGTCGGGAACGGTGATGGCGTTGATCACTGCCGGCGCGGTGCTGGTCGCAGGCTTCCTCGTCAACGAGTCACTGGTGCGGCAGCCCTGGGCGCATGTGAACGTCTTGTTCTCGCGCAATATCGGCCTGGGGTTGGTCCTGATCCTGCTCTACACACTGACCAGCCTGTCCAACGCCTCGCTGGTGCCGAACTTCCTCGCCACCATCGCCCTGCTCAGGCCGGAACAGAGTGGCTTGCTGCTGCTTACCTACGGCGCCTTGCCGATGTTCGTGCTGGTGCCCCTTTCGATCTGGCTGCTGCGGCATTTCGATACGCGGACGGTTGTGGTCGTGGGATTTGCCTGCTTCGCCGCCGCCAATCTGTGGGGCACGCAGCTCAGCCATGATTGGGCGCGCGAGGATTTCGCGGGCATCGTGCTGCTCCAGGCGATCGGGCAGTCGCTGACCTTGCTGCCGCTGATCATCACGCTGCTGTCCAATTCCGATCCGAGCCGCGCCACCTCATTCGCCGCCTATATCCAGATCATGCGGCTCGGTGGCGCCGAGATTGGCGTGGCGTTGATGGGGACGTGGTTGCGCGTCCGCGAGCAGATCCATTCCTTCTATCTCGGCCAGAATCTCGGCGTCGGTGACGTCGACGTGGTCCGCATGCTGAAACAGCTCGCCGACCATTTTGCGGCCCATGGTGCGGGCTCGGCCCAGGCACGCGCGGTCGGTACGCTCGCGGGCTTGGTCCAGCGCGAGGCCAATGTGCTCGCCTATATCGACGGCTTCTGGCTGTGCTTCTGGGTGGCGATGGCCGCGCTCGGCGTCGTCGCGCTGGTCACCCGTGCCCCGCCCGGCCCGTTCACGCCAGCGCCGTTCGGCTTCGCCAGGATGCTGTTGCGCAGATGCGGGCTGTCGGTGAGGTAGACACCGTCAGCGCATCTGCCGCGCCGGCTCGATCAGCTCGGGTCGCGAGCCTGACAGCCGCTTGTGCATGTGGACCATGAAGGCCATGGCGAAGATCGGCGTCGCCAGATTGACGATTGGGATCGAGACGAAGGCTGCGATGAACAGGCCCGCGGTGAAGATGGTCGCGGCATTGTCGCGCCGCATCGCCTTGGCGTCCTCCGGCGAGCGAAACCGCATCGCCGCGAGCTCGAAATATTCGCGGCCGAGCAGCCAGGCCGTGGCGAGGAAGAAGACCAGGAAACCGGCGCCGGCGAACAGCACCAGCGGCAACGCAACCAGATAGACCAGGATCGTCAGGAGCGCGGTCTTGACACCCTCGTAGATGGCCTGGCTGAACGGCAGCGCGACGCCGGGCCGCTCGGCCGGATAGTGCTCGCGCTCGACAATGTCGGCGACGTCGTCGACGAACAGGCTCGCGACCAGCGAGGTGATCGCGGGCATCAGGAACACAGCTCCGAACACGACGCCGAGGCCCGCGGCGATCGAAATGATCCAGGACAATACCTCGAGCGATGCGTGCCAGCCCGGACCGAGCAGGCCTTCCAGCCAGGCCTCGCCATAGGTCGCAAGCCAGCTCAGCAGGCGCTGCAAGCCGACCGCCAGCACGATGATCAGCACCAGTGCGACGCCGATCGACCGCCACAGGATCGAGCGCATCGCCGGCGACATCATTTGCGACAGCGCCTTGACGGCGGCATCCAGCATGGGAGTTCCTCTCACGAAATCACTCGCGAGAGGTAGACACCCCGGGCCAGTTCGGCAAGGGAGATCGGCGGCGCCGCTCATGGCCGGATTGACCGCTCGCATCAACGAAGCCACGATGAATGCGGCAAGACCGTTGCTTCACCAACCCGCTTGACAACACGCGGAACCAGCCGGGCAAAGGAACAGGCGCATATGGCAATGGAAGAATCGGCGGCCGGATTGCCACTTGCAGGCGTGCGCGTCGTCGAGATGACCCACATGGTCATGGGCCCGACCTGCGGCATGATCCTGGCGCAGCTCGGGGCCGACGTGATCAAGGTCGAGCCGCCCGCGGGCGACAAGACCCGAAGCCTGGGAGGCATGGGCACCGCCTTCTTCCCCTTGTTCAACCGCGGCAAGCGCAGCGTGGTGCTGGATTTCGAGAAGCCTGAGGATCGCGACACCATGCACCGGCTGCTGGCGACGGCCGACGTGTTCCTTGAGAATTTTCGCGACGGCCAGCTCGAGAAGCAGGGGCTTGGCGCCGACGAACTGCGCCGCCGGCATCCGGAGCTGATCATCGCCGGCCACAAGGGTTTCCTCTCCGGTCCCTACGAGCACCGCCCCGCGCTCGACGAGGTCGTGCAGATGATGGCGGGCCTTGCCGCCATGACCGGCACCAGCGAAAAGCCGCAGCGCGTCGGCTCGTCCGCCAACGACATCATGGGCGGCATGTTCGGCGTGATCGCGATCCTCGCGGCGCTCTATCAGAAGCGCGGGGGAAAACGCGACGGCGCCGACATCCGCATCGGCCTGTTCGAGAACTGCCTGTTCCTGGTCGCCCAGCACATGGTCGAATACGAGATGACCGGCAACAAGCCGCGCTCGATGCCGGAGCGCGAGCATGCCTGGCCGATCTACGACATCTTCGAGACCGCCGGCGGCGAGCGCATCTTCATCGGCGTCGTCACCGAAGGCCATTGGCAGAGCTTTTGCCGCGAGTTCGGGCTGACTGAATTCCTCGATGATCCCGCCTTGCGCACCACGACCGACCGCATCCTGGCGCGCGGGCGGATCATTCCGCGCGCGGCCGGAATCATCAGGCAGTGGGACGTGGCGAAACTGTCGCAGAGGCTCGATGCGCTCAACATCTGCTTCTCGCCGATCAACCGGCCCGAGGATCTCTTCGCCGATCCGCATGTGCTGCGGCCGGGTGGGCTCGTCAACAATGTCACCGCCGACGGCAAGCCGTTCCGGGTGCCGGCGTTGCCGATCGAATGGAACGGCAGCCATATCGGCGAAGGCCTGAAGGTCGCGCCGCTCGGTGCCGATACGGCGGCCGTTCGCGCCGAGATCGACAACGAAAATGAGGACGTCACGTCAAAAACAACAGGGAGGCGCGGATGAGCCGGATTCAGGAGATTTACCCCGCAGAGCGCGTCAGCCTGCGCGAAGTCGGCCTGCGCGACGGGCTCCAGCTCGTGAAGAAAATTCCGTCGACCGACGCCAAGCAGCGCTGGGTGCGCGAGGAATATGCCGCCGGTGTGCGCCATTTCGAGGTCGGCTCGTTCCTGCCGGCGAAGACGTTTCCGCAATTTATCGATGTCCGTGACGTCGTCGCGACCGTCGCTTCATTGCCCGGCGCGCATGGCATCGCGCTTGCGCTCAACGAGCGCGGCGTGAACGAGGCGCTGGCGTCAGGCGTCGCCGAAATCGCCTCCGTGGTCTCGGCAACGGAAGAGCACAGCCAGGCCAATGCGCACCGCTCGCGCGAGTCCGCGATCGCGAATTTGAAGCGCCTGTGCGAGATGCGCGATGCCACTAGCCACAAGCCGCTCGTCAACGCGGCGATCTCGATGGCGCTGGGCTGCTCGATCACCGGGGCGGTCGACCCTGCGGAGGTGCTGCGGCTGGTCGATAAATGCCTGGAGGCTGGCGTCGATTTCGTCGGCATCGCCGACACCGTCGGCTATGCCGGGCCGAAGCAAGTGGCGGAGCTGACGCGCGCCGCGGTGAAGCTCGCAGGCTCAAAGCCGATCTGCATCCATCTCCACGACACCCGCGGGATGGGCATCGCGAACGCGGCCGCCGCGCTCGACGAAGGCGCGCGCATCCTCGACGGCTCGCTCGGCGGCCTCGGCGGCTGCCCCTTCGCGCCCGGCGCGACCGGCAATGTCGTGTTCGAGGATCTCGTCTTCCTGTGCGAGAGCAAGGGTTTTCCGACCGGCATCGATTTGGAGAAACTGATCACGGTGCGCAGGATCCTGCGCGAGGAGATGCCGAACGAAACGCTGTATGGCGGCGTTGCGCGGGCGGGCTTGCCGGGCGGGGGTGCAGCGAAGGCGGCGTAGGAGCCACGGGCGGAACGCTCTTCCCTTCTCCCCTTGTGGGAGAAGGTGGCGCGAAGCGCCGGATGAGGGGTCTCTCACCGCGAGCTCGAAGAGGAGTAGTCGCGGAGACATACCCCTCACCCGTCTCGCCGCTTCGCGGCGAGCCACCCTCTCCCACAAGGGGAGAGGGGAAAAGTGCCGCGGTGCTAGTCCAACCTACTCATGCCGATGCGCCTGCTTCCGCGCCTTCGCCTGCTTGCCGTCCCCCGTCGGGATCATCACCACACGTCCATAGCGCACGCCGCGTTCGGCGATGATGTGGTCGGCGAAATGTCGGACCTCGGAGGCGTCGCCGCGCAGTGCCGTCATCTCCATGCAATTATTGTCGTCGAGATGGACGTGCAGCGTCGCCAGCGCGAGGTCGTGGTGACCATGGAATTCCTGCACCAGGCGTTTTGAGAGATCGCGGGCGGCGTGGTCGTAGACATAGACGAGACCGGCGACGCAAGAACCGCTCTGTGCGGTGTCCTCGCTGCTCTGTTGTAAGCCGGCGCGTGCGAGGTCGCGGATGATCTCGGAGCGGTTCTGGTAGCCGCGCGCTTCCGCCGCCGCGTCGATCTCCGCCAGCAGATCGTCCTCGATCGTGATCGTAATTCGCTGCATCAGGTCCTCTCAGCAGGTACTGCTCTTTCTTACCTCGCCCCGCTTGCGGGGAGAGGTCGGATTCGAGCGTAGCTTGAATTCCGGGTGAGAGGGACTCTCCACGAGTCCAACTGTTAGCGGTAATGTGGAAACACCCCTCACCCCAACCCTCTCCCCGCGAAGTGCGGGGCGAGGGAGTCCACTGTCACAGCCGCGTCGCCCGCAGCCGCAGCGCATTTCCAACGACGCTCACCGAAGAGAGCGCCATCGCGGCGGCTGCGATGATCGGCGACAGCAGCACGCCGAAGGTCGGATAGAGGATGCCGGCCGCGATCGGAATGCCTGCGGCGTTGTAGATGAAGGCGAAGAACAAATTTTGCCGGATGTTGCTCATGGTCGCCTGCGACAGTTTTCGCGCCCGCACGATGCCGGTGAGATCGCCCTTCAGCAGCGTGACGCCGGCACTCTCCATCGCCACGTCGGTGCCGGTGCCCATGGCGATGCCGACTTCGGCCGCGGCCAGCGCCGGCGCGTCGTTGACGCCGTCCCCGGCCATCGCGACGCTGCGGCCGGCCTTCTGCAGCTTTGTCACCACCGCGCTCTTCTGGTCCGGCAGCACTTCGGCCTCGACATCGGCGATGCCGAGCCTGCGCGCCACGGCTTCCGCCGTGGTGCGGTTGTCGCCGGTCAGCATGATGACCTTGATGCCTTCCGCCGCGAGCGCCTTCAGCGCTTCCGGTGTGGAAGCCTTGACCGGATCGGCGATCGCGAACAGGCCGGCAAGCCGGCCGTCGACCGCCATGTTGATCACGGTCGCGCCATCGCTGCGCAGCCGTTCGGCCTCGCCATCGAGGGTTTTGGTGTCGATGCCGATCGACGTCAGATATTTGGCATTGCCGAGCACGATGGTTTTGCCGTCGACCTTGCCGGTCGCGCCCTTGCCGGTCGGTGAATCGAATTGCTCGACCTGGCCCAGCGCGAGCTGCTTCTCCTTCGCCGCGCGCATGATCGCGTCGGCCAGAGGATGCTCGCTGGCGCGCTCGACGCTCGCGGCCATGCGGAGGATGTCGTCTTCCGCAAAGCCGGCCGCCGGCACGATCGCGACCACCTTCGGCTTGCCCTCGGTCAGCGTGCCGGTCTTGTCGACCACCAGCGTGTCGATCTTCTCCATCCGCTCCAGCGCCTCGGCGTTCTTGATCAGCACGCCTGCTTGCGCGCCGCGGCCGACGCCGACCATGATCGACATCGGGGTCGCCAGGCCGAGCGCGCAGGGACAGGCGATGATCAGCACGCTGACGGCGGCGACGAGGCCGAAGGCCAGCCGCGGCTCCGGCCCGAACCAGGCCCAGGCTGCGAATGCGATAATGGCAACGGCGATCACGGTCGGCACGAACCAGCCCGCGACCTGGTCGGCGAGGCGCTGGATCGGCGCGCGCGAGCGCTGCGCGTCCGCGACCATCTGCACGATCTGCGACAGCAGCGTCTCACGGCCTACCTTGTCGGCGCGCATGATGAAGCTGCCGGATTGGTTGAGCGTGCCCGCGATCACCTTCGCGCCCGTCTCCTTGGTCACCGGCATCGATTCGCCTGTGACGAGGGACTCGTCGAGCGAGGAGCGGCCTTCCAGAATGACGCCGTCGACCGGCACTTTTTCGCCAGGACGCACGCGCAAGCGGTCACCGGCATGAAGTGCGTCGATCTCGACCTCGTGCTCGCTGCCGTCAGCATCGACGCGGCGCGCGGTCTTGGGGGCGAGCTGCAGCAGCGCCTTGATCGCACCCGAGGTCGCATCGCGTGCGCGCAGCTCCAGCACCTGCCCGAGCAGCACCAGCACGGTGATGACCGCCGCTGCCTCGAAATAGACCGCGACCGCGCCTTCGTGGCCGCGGAAGGTGGCAGGGAAAATCTCCGGCGCGATGGTGCCGATCAGGCTGTAGACATAGGCAACGCCCGTGCCCATCGCGATCAGCGTGAACATGTTGAGGTTGCGCGTCAGCAGCGACTGCCAGCCACGAACGAAGAACGGCCAGCCGGCCCACAGCACCACGGGCGTTGCGAAGACGAGCTGGATCCAGTTCGACAGCGTCGCATCGATCCAGTTGTGCGGGCCTGCGAGATGGCCGCCCATCTCCAGCACCACGGCCGGCAGCGCCAGCGCGCCGCCGATCCAGAACCGCCGGGTCATGTCGGCAAGCTCGGGATTAGGGCCGGTCTCCAGGCTCGCCACTTCCGGCTCGAGCGCCATGCCGCAGATCGGACAGCTTCCGGGCCCGACCTGGCGGATCTGCGGATGCATCGGGCAGGTGTAGATCGTGCCTGCGGGCATCTCGGGCTCGGGCGTCTTGTCCTTGGCCAGATATCTTGCGGGATCCTCGGCGAACTTGGTGCGGCAGCCGGCCGAGCAGAAATGGAAGGTCTCGCCGTGATGGTCGAAGCGGTGCTTGGACGTCGCGGGATCGACGGTCATGCCGCAGACGGGATCGCGGACTTTTGCCGCGGCGCCGTGGTCATGCGCGTGATCGCCGTGCGCGCCGCAGCAGGCGGCAGCGGCGGGCTTGTCGACCGGGGCAACTTTGCTGGAACAGCCGCATCCGGAATGTGTTTCCGGCTTGTGATGGTGTTCGTGTTCGGCGTCGTTCATTGCCACGCTCCGGCCTTGCAAGTTATACCCTGGGGGGGTATATAGTCCGCATGCGCAAGGACATCAAGGCATCCGTCGGAAAACGTCTCGGCCGGATCGAGGGGCAGGTTCGCGGCCTCTCGAAAATGGTCGAGGAAGATCGCTATTGCATCGACATCGTCACGCAGATCTCGGCGGTGCGCGCCGCGTTGCGTCGGGTCGAGGAAGAGGTTCTGAAAGATCACGTCGCCCATTGCGTCGAGCATGCGATCGCGAGCGGCGACAAGGCCGATCAGCGCGAGAAGATCGCGGAGCTGATGGCGGTGATTGGGCGGGCGGAGCGGTAGCTCGCCGTCATTGCGAGGAGCGTAGCGACGAAGCAATCCAGACTGTTCGGGCAAAGACGGTCTGGATTGCTTCGCTGCGCTCGCAATGACGATGTTGGAGGGACGGTTACGCCGCCATCTCCAGCGCGTGTCCTTGCGCGCGGTACTTTGCGAGATCGTTCAGCAGCACAAAATGCTCGGAGAAGGCAACGCTCATCTCCGCAGCCGCCTCACGCATCACTTCTTCAGCCGGAACCGGCGCCTCTTCGTCAATCGCTTCAGGAACGAGCGGCGGCGCACTGAACGTTTCTGGAAACACACCGAAGGTGCCGGCTACCTCCTCGAGCGGCTTCTGCTTGTCGGCCCAGTGCAAGGCGGTGTAGTCGAAGCCGTGCACGATGGTGGGTTTGACGACTTCGAAATAGGGCGAGATGTCGAAGTCGCGGGGCATGTAGAGCGAGGAATCGCGGATGTGCAGGATCTCGCGGCGGGCGGCACGGCTGCCGGCCTTGGTGATCTTGGGCAGGATCGGGTAACGCACGGCGTCGAACGCTTGCGCGATCAGGGCCGAGCAGATGATCTTGGTGGGATCGCCCGAGCCAATCGAGATCATGCGGCGCCGCCAGCGCTGCGGGATCGGCAGCGGAAACAGAAAGCGCATCAGGTCGACGATGTTCTTGGTGTCGTAGCCGAAGCCGATGCGGTTGATCGCATAGCGGCAGACCGTGGTGCGGTCCTCATAGGACAGCCCGACCGGGCGGCAGACGCGGGTGTGATAGGGGAAATATTTCGACAGCGGCGCGGAGGTGACGCCCTCGCCGATATTGGCCTCGATCAGCACGTGCGGCTCGCCATCAGGCTCTTCCGCGCCCTCGATCGGGCCGACATAGAGTGCGCCGTGGGACCAGGTCGACTGCGTCAGATATTTGATGATGCCCGAGATGCGGTTGTTGCCCTCGACCAGCAGCACGTCGCCCGGCTCGATGACGCCGCGCAGATGCTCTGGGTCGCTCGGCGTGAACGGCTCATAGCCCGGCACCTCCTTCGAGAGGTACGCGGCAATCAGCTTGCCGACCGAATCCAGGACCGTCCCCATTTCAAAACTCCCCCACGGCCTTTTCCGGCCGTCTTTTTCTCTTCTCTACCATGGTCTGAACGTGTTGCAATTCGGTTCATCGCTCCGTGACATCAAGCACGATTGATTCACCATGATGGTTGCCGCGCAACATCAGATACGGCAAGGTTCGCTAGCTGTTCCCGTTTGCTGCAAGTCTCCGGAAACCATGCCATGACAATCACGCGCCGCAGCTTCCTATCGGCGTCGGCGGGCCTTGCCGCGATGCCGGTCCTGCGCGCAACCGCCGCGACCGTGCCGCGCGAGGCTGACATTGTCGTGATCGGCGCGGGCGCTGCCGGAATTGCCGCAGCGCGGCGCATCATGGCGGCCAATCGCAAGGTCGTGGTGGTGGAAGCTGCGTCGCAGATCGGCGGCCGCTGCATCACGGATACGACCACCTTCGACACGCCGTTCGATCGCGGCGCGCGCTGGATGCACAATCCCGACACCAATCCGATGATCCGGCTGGCGCGCAGTGCCGGGCTCGACGTTCTGCCGGCGCCATCAGGCCAGAAGATGCGCATCGGCCGCCGCAACGCACGCGCCGGCGAGACCGAGGAATTCCTGGCGGCGCTGGTGCGCGCCAACCGCGCTATCGACGAGGCCGCGCGCGGCAAGCTCGATACCGCCTGCGCCTCGGTGCTGCCGAAGGACCTCGGCGACTGGGCCGGCGCGGCCGAGTTCATGCTGGGTGCGGGCTTCGCCGGCAAGGACCTGAAGGAGTTGTCTGCGATCGACAAGGCGCGGGCACTGGATCGCAACGCCGCGATCGCCTGCCGCCAGGGCCTGGGGACCCTGATCACCAAACTCGGTGAGCAGGCGCCGGTCGCGCTGTCGACACCGGCGAGCCGGATCGTCTGGAGCAATCGCGACGTCAGCGTGGAGACACAGGCCGGCAGGATCGCCGCACGCGCCGCCATCATCACGGTCTCGACCAATGTGCTGATTTCGGGCGCGATCAAGTTTGGGCCTGACATTCCGAAGCGCACGCTCGATGCCGCCTCGAAGCTCACGCTGGGAAGCTACGATCACATCGTGCTGCAACTGCCGGGCAATCCGCTCGGCCTGTCGCGCGACGACATCCTGATCGAGCAGAGCAATTCGACGCGCACGGCGCTGATGTTCGCCAATATCGGCGGCTCCTCGCTTTGCTCGATCGATGTCGGCGGCTCGTTCGGCCGCGATCTCACCCAGCAAGGCGAGAAGGCGATGACGGCCTTCGCCAGAGAATGGATCACGAAGCTGTTCGGCAGCGAGGTCGCCGCGGCCGTGCAGAAAGCCAGCGTGACGCGCTGGAACGCCTCGCCCTTCGTGATGGGTGCGATGTCGGCGGCCTCGCCCGGCGGTCAGCTCTCGCGAAGAATCCTTGCCGAGCCGATCGGCAACATGTTCCTCGCCGGCGAAGCCACGCACGAGACGCTGTGGGGCACCGTCGACGGCGCCTGGGAAAGCGGCGAGCGCGCCGCGGACGCAGCCTTGCGCAAGATCGGCGCGCTGAAGGACGAGCCGGCTGATGTGCCGACGCAGTCGACGAAGAAGCGCAGGGCGCCACGGCAATAGGGCAACTAAGCCGCAACATACTCCGCGGTCGTCCCGGCGTAGGCCGGGACGTATAACCACAAAACGCGGTTTGGCGAAGACACGCCGTTCGGTACTCCTACCGGCTACACCGATACATCACGCGGTATGGGTCCCGGCCTTCGCCGGGACGACTTGGAGACCTACCGTAACACCCCATCCAGCGCCGGCAGCCCGGCGACCACCGCGATCGCGATCAGCCCATAGCAAATCGCGCGAAACACTTTCTCGCTGGCGCGGCCGAACAGCGACGCGCCGAAGGCGACGCCGATCGCATAGACCGGCCCGACGATCAGCGACAGCACGAGCGATTCGCGGCTGATCAGTCCTGTGGTCGCGTAGCTGACCATCGAGAAGAAATCCGACGCGCCAAAAAACAGCAGGATGTTGGCGCGCGCGACGATCGATGCGACCGGTCGGCCGAGCCAATAGCCGACGATCGGCGGGCCGCCGGTCTGGGCGAGGCCGCTACAGAAGCCCGAGAGGCTGCCGATGCCGACCGAGAGCCAAGTGTGGTCCTTGCCGCGATAGCGCCAGCCCGACAGCAACAGAAGCAACAGCGCGGCAACGAAGCAGGAGATGATCCATCGCGTCGTGACGGGTTCGAGCACGCTGAGGAAATAGGTGCCGACGGGGACGCCGACCAGCGCGCCCAGCACGATCACGGCGGTGGCCTTGCGGTCGGCCTTGCGCCAGGCGTCGGGCAGCAGCGGCGCGGCCGCGACGAAATCGATCACGAGGAGCAGCGCGGCAACCAGACGCGGCGCCGCGATGCTGCTCGCCAGCGGCATGAAGATCAGCGCCGAGCCGAAGCCGGAGAAGCCGCGCGCGGTGCCTGAAACGAAAGCGACGGCGCAGAGCGCCATCGCAATGGTGAGGCTGACGTCCTTTGGAAGAAAGTCAGTGAGATTCATGCTCTATGATTTCTCGAGCATGATCATGCTCTCAAAGTGCCGCCGGTCTTCTTCGTCACCTCCGCCACGATCTTCGCGGCGACGGCCTCGATCTCCTGGTCGGTCAGGGTCTTTTCGCGCGGCTGGATCGTCACCGCGATGGCGATCGACTTTTTGCCGTCGTCGATGCCCTTGCCTTCGTAGACGTCGAACACGTTCACCGCGGTGATCAGCTTCTTGTCGACGCTCTGGGCCGCGCGCACGATGTCGCCGCTCTTCACGGTGCGGTCGACGATGAAGGCGAAATCGCGTGAGACCGGCTGGAATGCCGACAGCTCGATCACGGGCTTGGCACGGGTCGGCTTCTTCTTCGCCTCGGGGACGCGGTCGAGGATCACCTCGAATACCATCAGCGGGCCGCCGGCGCCGAGCGCCTCGAGCGCGCGCGGATGCATCTCGCCGAAATAGCCGAGCACGTTCTGCGGCCCGATCTGGATCGTGCCAGAGCGTCCGGGATGCAGCCAGGACGGGCCGCCCGCGACGATCTGAAGCGCCTGCATCGGTGCGCCGGCGGCGGCGAGCACCGCGAGCGCATCGGCCTTGGCGTCGAACACGTCAGCCTGCGCCGAGCCCGACCAGTGCCGTCCGAGGCCTTGCGAGGACGCAAAGCCGTGACGGACGCCGCTTGCCGCCATGAACTGATCCTGCGGGCGATCGCCTTTGAACACCTGCCCGACCTCGAACAGCGCGACATCGCCAAAGCCGCGATCGGCATTGGCCTGCGCCGCCGCGATCAGGCCCGCCAACAGGGTCGGGCGCATGTCTGACAAATCCGACGCGATCGGGTTGGCGACCTCGAGCTCGCGCTGGCCGCCGCCGAACAGCTGTGCGGCAGACTTGGTGATGAAGGACCAGGTCACCGCTTCGATGATGCCGCGGCTCGCCAGCGCGCGCCTGGCGCGGCGGGTGTGGAGCTGGAGCGGGGTCAGCACGGATTTGCGTGCGTCCTCGCCGCGCTCGAACGGCGTCATCGGCACCTTGTCCACGCCGTGGATGCGGACGACTTCCTCGACGATGTCGGCCTTGCCGTGCACGTCGGTACGCCACGACGGCACCGCGACCTTCACGACGGGGCCCGGGCCCGCCATCATGAAGCCGAGATGGGTCAGGATGCGCTTCATCTCCGGCATCGGCACTTCGATGCCGGAGAGCCGCTTGACCTCGGTGACTGGAAAATCGATCACGCGGTCGTCGCCGAAGGTCTTGCCGACCACGACGTTCTCCGACGGCGTGCCGCCGCACATCTCCATCACCAGTTTCGTCGCGAGCTCCAGCCCCGGCACCATGAAGGCCGGATCGACACCGCGCTCGAAACGATAGCGCGCATCCGAATTGATGCCGAGCTTGCGGCCGGTCTGGGCGATGTTGATCTCGTTCCACAGCGCCGATTCGATCAGCACGTCGGTGGTGGTTTCGTCGCAGCCCGAGGCCTCGCCGCCCATGATACCGGCGAGCGATTCGACGCCGTGCTCGTCCGCGATCACGCAGATTGCGGGATCGAGATTGTAGTTGCGGCCGTCAAGCGCGAGCAGCGTCTCGCCGTCACGCGCGCGGCGCACCACGAGATTGCCCTTCACTTTCTTGGCGTCGAACACGTGCAGCGGCCGCGCGCGGTCGTAGGTCATGAAGTTGGTGATGTCGACCAGCGCGTTGATCGGGCGCAGCCCGATGGCGGTCAGCCGCTTCTGCAGCCATTCCGGCGACGGCCCGTTCTTCACGCCGCGCACGAGACGAAGCGCAAAACCCGGGCACAACGTCGCGTCCTCGACCGTGACATTCACCGGGCACGGGAATTCGCCCTTGATCGGCTTGATGGTGGGATCTTTGAATTTGCCCATGTCGGCGGCGGCAAGATCGCGCGCGATACCATGCACGCCGGTGCAGTCCTGCCGGTTCGGGGTCAGATTGATCTCGACCACGGGATCGCCGAGGCCGGCCCATGCGGCGTAGGCAGCGCCGATCGGCGCATCCGCGGGCAATTCCATGATGCCGTCATGGTCGTTGGAAATCTGCAATTCAGCCGCCGAGCACAGCATGCCGCGGCTCTCGACGCCGCGGATGGTGCCGACACCGAGCGTGATGTCCTTGCCGGGAATGTAGGTGCCGGGCGGCGAAAATACGCTGACGAGACCCGTCCGCGCATTCGGCGCGCCGCACACGACCTGCACCGGTGCGCCACCGTCGCCGGTGTCGACCATGCAGACGCGCAGCCGATCCGCATTCGGATGCTGCTCGGCGGATATCACCTTCGCGATGGTGAACGGCTTCAACGCCTTCGCCTTGTCCTCGATGTTCTCGACCTCGAGCCCGATCATGGTGAGCTTCTCGGCGAGCTTGTCCAAGGGCTCGTCGGTGTCGAGATGTTCCTTCAGCCAGGAGAGGGTGAATTTCACGAGCTCAGCCCTCCCGCGAGGGTCGGTACTTCCAGCGGCTTGAAGCCGTAATGGGACAGCCAGCGGACGTCGCTGTCGAACAGCTGGCGCAAATCGGCGATGCCGTATTTCAGCATGGCGATGCGGTCGATGCCCATGCCCCAGGCGAAGCCCTGGTACTCGTCGGGATCGATGCCGCAGGCGCGCAGCACGTTTGGATGCACCATGCCGCAGCCGAGAATCTCGAGCCAGTCCTCGCCCTCGCCGAAGCGGATCTCGCCCTTGTCGCGGCGGCACTGGATGTCGACTTCCAGCGACGGCTCGGTGAACGGGAAGAACGAGGGCCGGAAGCGCATGTTGATGTGATCGACCTCGAAGAACGCCTTGCAGAACTCGTGCAGGATCCATTTGAGGTGGCCGAGATGGGAGTGCTTGTCGATGACGAGGCCTTCGACCTGGTGGAATTGCGGCGTGTGGGTCGCATCCGAATCGATGCGATAGGTGCGGCCCGGGCAGATCACGCGGATCGGCGGCTTTTGGCTCAGCATGGTGCGCACCTGCACCGGCGAGGTGTGGGTACGCAACAGCATGCGGGAGCCGTCCTCCTTCGGATGGAAGAAGAAGGTGTCGTGCATCTCGCGCGCGGGATGGCCTTCCGGAAAATTCAGCTTGGTGAAGTTGTAGTCGTCGGTCTCGATATCGGGGCCTTCGGCGACCGAGAATCCCATGTCGGCAAAGATCGTGGTCAGCTCGTCCCAGACCTGGCTCAGCGGATGGATGCGGCCGGCCTCGACCGGCGCATCGCGCAGCGGCAGGGTGACGTCGATGGTTTCCGACGCAAGCCGCGCGTCGAGCGCCGCCGATTTCAAGACGTCGCGCCGCGCGGCGAGCGCTTCGGTGATCTTGTCCTTGGCCTGGTTGATCGCAGCGCCCTGGGTCTTGCGCTCGTCCGGCGACATTTTTCCGAGCGTGGCAAGCAGCGCCGAGATCGAACCCTTCTTGCCGAGGGCTGCGACGCGTACCGCTTCGAGGGCGGCCTCGTCGCCGGCGGCGGCGATCTGGTCGAGGATGGATGTTTCGAGCATTGCGAGGTCGGACACGGTCAAATCCCTGCTGCCAAATTCGGCTGGGTTGTCGCCGCCCGAAGGCCGTAACGTCAAGCGAAAAGCCGGTCATTCGGGCTGACGAGCGGCTGGGTTGAACCTCGCGCGGGAGGCTGGCACCAAGGGGGATACGAGGAGACTTTCGCGATGCTCTCAAGATCCGGTCTGGCTGCTCTCGCCGTCGTTCTCTCCGTCGCGAGCACCCCGGCGCGCGCCATGGTCTGCATGGAGAAATCCATGACGCTGGACGAGGTCGTCGCCACCATCGCTGCCCAGAAGGGCTGCGAAAGCGCGATGAAAATGTTTCAGGATTGCCAATTGACCGCGAGCGGCGATGTCCAGCTCGGCACCGCCGTCGAGAAGAAATGCGAGGCGGACTTCATGCCCGGCCTCAACATTGCGCGGAAACAGGCTTACAGACGCGAGATGCGCGCGTGCGACCGGAAGTACCGGAATAAATCCGGCACCATGTATCTGTCGTTCACGGCATTCTGCCGGGCGGAGATCGCCCAGCGCTACTCGCAACGCGCGCTGAAGGCCGGCGCAGCCGGCCGTTAGCGCGGGCGTGCTCAGGCCGCCAGAGCGGCCTTGGCCTTCTCGGCGATCGCCTGGAACGACGCGGGCTCGTTGATCGCGAGATCCGACAGCACCTTGCGGTCCACGGTGATCCCGGACTTGGCCATGCCGTCGATAAAGCGGCTGTAGGTCAGGCCGAACGGACGCACGGCAGCGTTGATGCGCTGGATCCAGAGCGCGCGGAACGTCCGCTTCTTGCGCTTGCGATCACGGAAGGCATACACGAGAGCCTTCTCGACCGCCGGCTTGGCGGTGCGGATCGTGTTCTTGCGGCGGCCGCGGAAACCCTTGGCGGCCTTGTAGACTTTCTTGTGCTTGGCGTGGGCGGTCACACCGCGTTTGACGCGAGCCATGACAAATATCCTTCAGAAGTGACTTGATGTTCGGATCGCCGCGAAGCTGCGGCGCGGGTGGCAATGATCTTGAACGATCTTGGACGCGATCAGGCGTTCGGCAAGAAGTACTTCTTGACGTTGTCGCCGTCGGTCTTGAACAGCACGGCGGTGCCGCGCAGCTGCCGGATCTGCTTCTTCGTCCGCTTGATCATGCCGTGACGCTTGCTGCGATGAGCGAACATCACTTTGCCGGTGGCAGTCACCTTGAAGCGCTTTTTAGCGCCCGATTTGGTCTTCAGCTTGGGCATTTGGCTCTCCTAATGGCCATAGAAATCCGCCCGCGAAGGCGGCTGGCCGTCAAAATGCTCGTTAGAGCGTTGATTGTGCTCAGGTTTTGCGAACAAGCGCGAAACCCGCACGGACACCGCCACGGCAGCCCTTAATCAGCCGGGCAATGAAGGCTGGGCTTATGACAGAGGACGGGCGAATTGGCAACGATGAACCGGTGGAACCTAGCCGCCGACTATCCGGAATTGCTAACCTCATGTCCGAGCCGTGTCGCCCGGAGCAGGATTAAAATGCCCTATTTTTCCCAATCGCTTCCGTCTTTGACGGATGTCGCTCATCCGCGCCGCTTGGCGCTGTTGGCTGTACTCGCCATCGCTGCGTTTCCGTCGACTGCCGATGCTCGCATCCGCGGCTATGACGGCGTCTGGAATGTCACCTTCGCCACCACCCGCGGCAATTGCAGCTCCGGCTACAGCGTTCCCTTCACCGTCGCGGGCAGCCGGGTGTCGTCCGCCGGCGGTGGCCGGGTCTCCGGCACGGTCAAGCGCAGCGGTACCGTCGCGGTCCAGGTCTCGGTCGGGGCGTCCCATGCCCACGGCGGCGGCCGGCTTGCTGGCGTGAACGGCGCCGGTTCGTGGAAGGGTATCATCTCCGGCGATCAGTGCAGCGGCACCTGGCAAGCGACGAGGAGCTAGTCGCCAAGCACGCGATGCGCTCCCTCCCCCGCTTGCTCCTCGGCCAAAACAAAACGGCCCGCCGGAGATCCGGACGGGCCGTTGAACTCTCAATCCTGAACAACCGGCGTCAGCGCGGCGCCAGCACCATGACGACCTGACGGCCCTCGAACCGCGCGTCCTGCTCCACCTTGGCGAGCTCGGCGACATCGGTCTTGATCTTGTCGAGCAGCTTGGTGCCGATCTCCTGGTGCGCCATTTCGCGGCCGCGATAGCGCAGGGTGATCTTGACCTTGTCGCCTTCTTCGAAGAACCGCTGCATGGCGCGCATCTTCACTTCGTAATCGTGGTCGTCGATCATCGGGCGGAGCTTGATCTCCTTGATCTCGACGATCTTCTGCCGCTTGCGGGCTTCGGCGGCTTTTTTCTGCGCGGAATACTTATACTTCCCGTAGTCCATGATCTTGCAGACGGGAGGGCTGACGTTCGGCGAGATCTCGACCAAATCCATGCCGGCTTCCTGGGCCAGGCGGATAGCCGCGACGGTCTCGATGGTGCCCTTGTTGTCACCGGTCTGATCGATCAGCTGGATCTGCGCATTGCGAATATCGTCATTGATGCGCGGCCCGTCTTTGGCGGCAGTGGGCGGGGCTTTATTTGGACGGCGAATGGGTGGTTCTCCAAAGTTATGAAAAGAGGCGGCTATTTTGCAGGAAGATACGGTTGCCGGCAAGCAATCGCTCGTGCGGCGGTCGAAAAAGCCTCAAATGCGAGGCATTTTGGCCACGGCGGGGCACGCAGAGGGACATAGACACCTTGCTTCTGTTCCGCAAGCGTCCCAAAGGGCCAATGACGACGTCCGGCTGCGCTGCGGAGCACGTCCGGACAGCTCAAACCGCACAGCCAGAGTAAACGTTCCATGAATCACCCAATTCCCGATGCTGTGCTCGACTTCATCGATGTGGGCGAGGGCCCCTCCGCACGCCGGATCGCGGTGCGCCGCCGCGCGGCCCAAAAATCTGATCCAGAATCAGGTCAAGGACCGGGACTGGTCTGGCTCGGCGGGTTCAAATCGGACATGCGGGGCAGCAAGGCCGTGGCGTTGGACGAATGGGCCCGGGACCACGGCCGCGCCGTGGTCCGTTTCGATTATTCCGGCCACGGCGAATCCGGTGGCGATTTCGCCGACGGAACCATCGGGCGCTGGCTCGAGGAAAGCGTCGCCGTGTTCGAGCGGTTCTGCGACGGCCCGCAAGTCCTGATCGGCTCGTCCATGGGCGGCTGGATGGCGCTGCTGCTCGCGCGCGAGATTAAAAAGCGGCAAGAGAAACAGCAAGCCAAGGCCTCGCTGGCGGGCCTGATCCTGATCGCGCCGGCGCCCGACTTCACCGAGGAGCTGATGTGGAAGAATTTTCCGGCCGCGGTGAAGAAGGAGATCGAGACCAAAGGCGTCTGGCTGAGACCGTCGGATTATGGCGACGGCTCGCCCTATCCGATCACGCGGAATCTGATCGAGGAGGGGCGCAACCATCTCGTGCTCGGCAGCGCCATCGATCTCGGCTGTCCCGTCCGCATCCTGCAAGGTGCGCAGGATCCCGACGTGCCCTGGCAGCACGCGTTCGCGCTGACCCACCGCCTGCCGGCCGATGACGTCGTGCTGACCATGATCCAGGACGGCGATCACCGCCTCTCGCGCCCGCAGGACATCGCCCGCATTCTTGCCGCCGTGGCCGAGATCGGGTGAAGTGCTTTCCTCCTTCCCCCCTTGTGGGGGAAGGTGGCGCGCAGCGCCGGATGAGGGGTTGCTTCCGCGAACGCGAGTGGCGCATTCGCGGAAACAGACCCCTCACCCAAGTGAATGCGTGTCAAGGAGCGGAGCTGCCCTCTCCCACAAGGGGCGAGGGCGCAACAAGAAACACCGTGAGGCACCATGACAACCACCACCGCCATGCTGCGCGCGTTCTGCGATGCCGTCGAACAACGCAACGGAAAAGCCTTTGCGGATCTCTTCACCGAGGACGGCGTCTATCACGACGTGTTCTATGGCGCCTTCGCCGGCCGCGAGAAGATCGCCGCGATGATCGACGACTGGTTCTATCGCACGGCGACCGACTTCCGGTGGGACATGCACGATCCGGTGTCGGACGGCACCACGCTCTATGCGCGCTACACGTTCAGCTATCGCTCGACCTTGCCGGAGGCCGATGGCGCGCGGGCGATGTTCGAGGGCGTGGCGATCATGACGCTTCGCGGCGGCAGGATCGTCAGCTATCACGAGGTCGCGAACACGGCGCCGGCGTTCGTCGATTTGAAGTTTGCGCCGGAAAGAATCGCGAAGATCGTCGCCAGGCAGGGCGCGGAGCTCAAGGCGCGGCCGGAGATGCAGCGGCATTTTGGCTAGCCGTCGTTCTTGCGCACCTACCGCTTCGACGGATTTATCATGGGCTTGCGCTGCGCCAGCGCCGCGACCGTGGCGGTGCCGATCGGCCCCGCTTCGTCGTACAGCCAGCATTCCCCGATCGCGACACCGTCGGTGGCCTGGTGGTTCACCACCTCGAAGCCGATCCAGTTCGTCACCGGCAGGCGGTGCAGATAGATCGTGACGTCGCTGTTGATGTAGCCGAGCCCCTTGTCGCCGGCGTTCGCGAACGGACTGGCGAAGTCGGCGCCGGTGGCGACATGGACGAACGGCGTCATCGGCACGCCCGCGACCAGCTCGCGCACCTCGCTCATCCAGAGTTTTCGTGGCCCGAGCGAGCCCATCTGGCCGACGATCGGTCGCGTGGTCCATTTGCCGTTCATGCCGAGCCTGGGATCGGTGGGCTTGGGAATGTCGGCCGGCTTCGGCACGTCCCAGTTCGGCGGCGACCAGACATTGCCGTCCGGATTCTGCGTTCGCCGCAACAGCTGGCACGAGGCGCGCGCCATGCCGACGCCACCGGAAAAGAACTCTGCTTCCACGACGCGGATGCGCATCCCGTCGCGCACCAGCCGTGTTGTCACCTCGATCGGCTTGTCGATGGTCGGCAGCCGAAACATGTCGACGGTCAGCCGCGCCGGCACGAATTCGGGGCCGGAATGGCGCTCCTCGATGGCGAAGCCGAGCAGGCCGACGATGACGCGACCGTGCAGCGATTTCGGATCCCATGGGCCGTTGGCGACTTCCGTCGGATGGAATGTGTCGCCGTCGCGGGTGAAGAAAGGCATGTTTGTCATGATGCGCGAGCTTGAAGGAACGTGTGGGGAAATCAAGGGTGGCGGCGAGAGGTCAGGGGCGCAGCACTGCGCACGACACAACTGCTGTCATCGTCCGCGAAGGCGGACGATCCAGTACTCCGAGGCGGTTGTGATTGCATCGAGACGCCGCGGCGTACTGGATGCCCCGCCTTCGCGGGGCATGACGCCAAGAGTTAGGAGGCGGCCTGCCACTCCTCACGCACACTCTCGTCGCGCTCGTTGCCCATTGCGGAAGCCTTCGTCGCCTCGAACTCATCCCGTGGCATCAACTGCCCCAGCGCCCATACCGCAGCCCCGCGCACCAGTGCGCTCTCATCCTCCAGCAATCGCCGCGCCTCGTCCGCCAGTGCCGCATCGCCGGAGTTGCCGATCGCGATCAGCACGTTGCGCAAAAAGCGGTCGCGGCCGATGCGCTTCACCGGTGACTTCGTGAACAGCGCGCGGAACGACGCGTCGTCGAGCCCTGCTAGCTCGGCAAGACCTGGCGCGCGCAAAGCGTCACGCGCGGCGAGCTTGGCCTCACGGCCCTCCTGCGCGAATTTGTTCCAGGGACAGGCGGCAAGGCAATCGTCGCAGCCATAGATGCGGTTGCCGATGCTTTTACGAAACTCGCGCGGGATCGGTCCCTTGTTCTCGATGGTGAGATAGGAGATGCATCGCCTTGCATCGAGCTTGTAGGGCGCGGGGAAGGCCGCGGTCGGGCAGATGTCGAGACACGCCCGGCACGAGCCGCAATGATCGATCTCGGCATCGTCGCGCGGCAGCTCCAGTGTGGTGTAGATCGCGCCGAGAAACAGCCATGAGCCGAATTCGCGCGAGACCAGATTGGTGTGCTTGCCCTGCCAGCCCAGATGCGCGGCCTGCGCCAGGGGTTTCTCCATCACGGCCGCGGTGTCGACGAATACTTTCACTTCGCAAGGCTTCACCTCGCAAGTTGCGGTCGCGACCAGCCATCGCGCCAGTGCCTTCAGGCGCTTCTTGATGAGGTCGTGATAGTCGTCGCCCTGCGCATAGACCGAGATCGCCGCGCGCGTGCGCTGTTGCAGGATCGCGAGCGGATCCTGGTCGGGACCGTAATTGACACCGAGCATGATGACGCTGCGCACGTCCTGCCACAGCCCGCGCGGATCGACCCGGCGCTCCGGCTGCGCGGCGAGCCAATCCATGTCGCCATGGCCGCCCGATGCGATGAATTCGAGAAAATGTTGTCCGGCGCTTTCGATCGTGCCGGGCTCCGTGATGCCGATGCAGTCGAAGCCGAGCGCGCGCGCCTCGTTTGCGAGCGCGGTCTTCAGTTCGGTCGGATCGGAGTTCAGAAGTCCAAGTCCACGTAGGTCCGCGACGCCGGCACGCCGGCCAGCCATTCGCTCAACAGCGGACGGAACGACGGGCGGGATTTCACCCGCGCGTACCACGCCTTTGCCGCGTCGTCCTCGCTCCATGGCACGTCGCCCAGATAGTCGATCGCCGAGAGGTGCGCCGCGGCGGCGAGATCCGCGTAGCTGAGCCGGTCGCCGGCGAGGAAATTACGCGTCTGCGCCAGCCAGCCGATATAGGCCAGATGATAGCGCACATTGGCCTTGGCGGCGCGCATCACGTCGGCCGAGGGCGGGCCGCCACCGTTGTCCTCGCTCATGAAGCGCTTGTAGATGCGCTCCGTGACGAGCGGGTGGGAGACTTCCTCGAAGAACTTTTCGTTGAACCAAGCCATCAGCCGGCGGACCTCGACGCGCTCGCCGATCGTGTCCGGCATCAGGCGCTTCAGTCCCATCTCGGAGCCATAGGCCTCGTCGACATATTCGGCGACGATCGCCGCGCCCGGGATCGGCGGCTGCTCGTCGTCCACCAGGACGGGCGTCGTGCCCGCCGCATTGAGCAGCAGAAATGCCTCGCGCCGCTCCCAGCTGCGCTCTTCGATCAGCTTCAGCTCAAGCCCGTATTCTCCCGCGATCAGGCGGATGAACCGCGAATGCGGGCAGAACGGATGATGAAACAGCGTAAACATGAAGCCTTTGACTATGTGATGGTGCTTAAGAATCCATCAATGTTTGTGCGGCGCCACACTAGTCATTCAAAACCGCGAAGCAAGGGCGCGACGCCGCATTTTGCGATTGCAGCAAGGGAGCGGATGGGCGAGAAGAACCCCGCTTTTCCAGCCGAAATGGACCGTAAATATGTCAGATGCAATACGGGCAGTGATCCTCGGCATCATCGAGGGTGTGACCGAGTTCCTTCCCGTGTCCTCGACCGGCCATTTGCTGCTGGCGGAGCGCTTCTTCCATCTCGGCGAAGGTGCGTTCTGGGATTCGTTTACGGTCCTGATCCAGCTCGGCGCGATCCTCGCGATCGTCGTGTTGTACTTCAAGAAATTGTGGGACGTCGCAATCGGCATGTTCACGGGCGACGCCTATGCACGCCGCTTCGTGATCGGCGTGCTGGTGGCGTTCCTGCCCGCTGTCGTCGTCGGTCTCGTCGCCGGCAAATACATCAAGAGCATGCTGTTCAATCCGTGGGTGGTGTGCTTCTCGCTGATCGTCGGCGGCGCCATCCTGCTCTGGGTCGACAAGCTCGATCTCAAGGCGCGCGAGCACGACGCCACCCGGTTTCCGCTGCTGATGTATCTCTATATCGGCATCGCGCAGTGCATCGCGATGATCCCGGGCGTGTCGCGCTCCGGTGCCAGCATCGTCGCGGCGATGTTCCTCGGGGCCGACAAGCGCGCGGCGGCGGAGTTCTCGTTCTTCCTCGCCATTCCCACCATGATCGGCGCGTTCGCCTACGATTTCTACAAGAACCGCTCCGAGATGACGATGGACCACATGGGCATCGTCGCGATCGGCTTCGTGGTGTCGTTCGTCACCGCGATCATCGTGGTGAAGACGTTCCTGGAATACGTCACCCGCCACGGTTTCGTGGTGTTCGCCTGGTGGCGCGTGATCGTCGGCACGCTCGGCCTGATCGCGCTGGCGCTGGGGCGGTAAACTTCTGAAGCAAGGCTGAGGTGCACTCCCTCGCCCCGTTCTTACGGGGAGAGGTGAAAAAAACCTACGCGCTCTTGCGCTGGAATTGCCCGGCGGCGCGGAAACGCCAGAGATATTGCGGGGCGATCGCTTCAAGCGAGTCGGGCGTGATGCCGAGGCCTTCCAGCGTCAGGCCGGCGGCCTTCGCCGCGTCCGACACGACATTGTCGCGCGCGAGCAGCGTGACCTGGTCCGGCGTCAGCTTCAGCGCGCCCGGCGCGAATTGCAGGAAGTTGGCCTTGAAGCGGGCGAGGCCAAACGGCAGCGGCATCAGCATCGGCTTGCGATCGGCGATCTCGAGAATGGCCTCGATGATCTCGCGCATGGTCAGCACTTCCGGGCCGCCGAGCTCGTAGGTGGCGCCCGCCTTGGACTTGCCATCGACGGCATCCGCGATTGCGGTAGCGACGTCGCCGACATAGACCGGCTGCATCTTGGTGTCGGCGCCGATCAGCGGCAGTACCGGCGACATCCGCGCCAGTGCCGCGAAGCGATTGGTGAACTGGTCCTCGGGGCCGAACATCACGGAGGGGCGGAAGATCGTCGCCGACGGCACCGCGGCCATGACTGCGGCTTCGCCGGCCGCCTTGGCCCTGGCATAGCGCGAGGGCGATTCCGCGTCGGCGCCGATCGCCGAGACATGGATCAGCTGTGCCCCGGCGGCGGCCGCCGCCTTGGCGATGGTCTCGGCGCCCTTGGCCTGGACGGCGTCAAAACTCTGCGCGCCGCCCTCGGCGAGGATGCCGACCAGATTGATCACGACATGCGAATCACGCAGTGCCGCCTCGATCGAGGCCGGATAGCGCACGTTGGCCTGCACGGTGTGGACCTGCCCGACCTTGCCGGACGGCTGGAGGTAGCCGGCCAGCTCCGGCCGCCGCACCGCGACCCGGACCCGGTAGTCGCGCCGGCACAGCGCGCGGACCACATTCCGGCCCAAAAACCCCGATCCGCCGAAAACCGTGACGAGCGTGTCCAGATTCGATGCCATGGGATCCATTCCTGGGGTCCATATCCTGCGGGAAGAGTGCGCCTCGTCAGGCTTGTATCGGGCCGGTTTGCGATGCGCAATCCGCATCCCGAAGCGGGGTTCAAGCATGAATTGACAACCGCGTCACCGAACCGTAGTAACCGCCTCCGTGCCTAACCGGCATGCCCAGGTGGTGGAATTGGTAGACGCGCTGGCTTCAGGTGCCAGTGGCTTAACGGCCGTGAAGGTTCGAGTCCTTTCCTGGGCACCATACGATTCTGGATCGCAAGCAAATCCAGATAGATAAGGCCTTTCAGGGCACAAAGCGGTCGGTTCCGAGCTGGCGATTCCGCTCGGTGACCGCTTCGTTTTCGTGACGCTTAACGAAGGCGCTCAGGCCGTCCGGTTCTCCCTTCGCACCACGGAGCCAAGCGAGGTCAAGACGCGTCAGGCGCTCGCGGCGGCACGCGGCTTGGAAAGAAGCGACTGTTATGGCGGCTCAGACGTTGCAAGGGATTGATGGAAAGCTGGTGCCCGGCAGGGAATGGCGAATGGAAGTTAAGGATGAGTTTCAAAACACTCTCTTCATCCTGGACGTCAGCGCCGAGAAACTTGAGTGACGAAAGCTCGTCCCAGCGGAGGATAGACGGTGAAGAGCCTCAGGAACGCGATAGAAGCGTCCGCAATGTTTCGCTCAACTGGTCTACCGAGAATGGCTTGCCGATCGCGGGCACTTCTCTGAACTCCTCCTCCAAAGGAGGTGCGCCGTAGCCCGTACTGAAGAGGAATGGGATCCTTCGATCGCGCAGGACGCGCGCTACCGGGAAAACAAACTCTCCAGCCAAGTTGACATCCAGAAGCGCTAAATCGAATGAGCCCGTGGTCGCCAACTCACGTGCCCTATCAAGATGGGCAGCAGAGGCAACAACCTTGAGGCCCAATTCCTCAAGCATGTCTTCGATCATAAGCGCAACCAACCCTTCATCCTCAACGAGGAGGACCCTGACGCCAGCTACGTCAGACATTGGCAGCTGATGTCAGCTTCATGGGAAATGCTATGCGGCAGCGCGTCCCTTCTGGATCGAAGACCAGGTCGAAATCACCGGCAAGATCATGTTCGACGCAGCGTTCCATTAGCCGCGTGCCGAAGCCTCGCCGCTTGGGTGCTACAACTGGTGGGCCACCGCGTTCGATCCATTCGCATTCTAGCGAGATCTGGGACCGATCGCCGCCGACGATACTCCAGGTTAGCGAAGCAGATCCGCTCGGCACTGACAATGAGCCGTACTTTGCCGCATTGGTCAGAAGCTCGTTGAGAACCATGGTGACGCTCAGGGCGGTACGAGCGTCCAAATTGACGTTCGGCCCACCTATGACAACCTGTCCGCCGGAGACAGGCGCGACGATATCGTGAACCAGCTGTGGGAAAGGGGCATCCTGCCAATTGCGTGTCGTGAGAAGGTCATGGGCACGGGCAAGGGCCAGCAGCCGTCCCGTGAATGTCGGCAGAAACTCTTGCAGATCTGCAGCATGGCGAGCCGTCTGGCTCGCAAGTGACTGCACCGTGGCTAGCGTGTTCTTCACACGGTGGTTCAGTTCGTCGATGAGCACCTTTTGGGCATTCTCGGCCTGTTTGCGCTCGCTGATATCGACAAGCATGTTGATGGCGCCGACCATGTTTCCTTCCGAATCGCGCAGCGGCGTCGGATAAGGAATGAACGGGACGCGTCTGCCGTCTGGGCGTTCGGCAATTGCTTCGGCACCGCGAACTGGGCGGTTTTCACGTAGCGCCACTGCCATCGGGCATTCATTGTGCGGCAGAGGCGAGCCGTCAGGCCAATATAGCTTCCAGGTTACGCACCATTCATCGCCAGGCTGGGGGGTTCTCCCCGCCATCTCGACCGCGGCCCGATTGAAGAAATTAATCCGCCCCTCAGCATCAGTGGTGTAGATCGCGGCAGGCAGAGCCTCAAGGAGATCGCGCATGCGCTGCTCGCCTTCGCGCAACCGATCTTCCAACAGTTTGGCGGTGGTGACGTCCTGGGCAACACGGACGCCGTAAAGAAAGCGTCCAGCCGAATCCCGTACCGACGAACTGAAAACATCGAGATGGCGCATGGAGCCGTCAGGCCGCAACACACGCTTGCGGGTGGTGTAGTTCCCGATATCACCACGAACTTGGCGCGCATATTGCTCGGCGTCCTCCGCCCGATCATCCGGCGCGGTGTAATCCAGGAAGGTCATTCCAAGCAATTCGTCGCGCGAATGGCCGGTGATGCGGCATATGGAATCGTTCACCCGCAAGAAGCGCCCGTTATGGTCTGTCTCGGAGATGCCGACGCTCGCAGCCTCATAAGTCGCCGCGAGACGGGCTTCACTTGCTTGTCGTGCCTCTTCAGCAGCATGCAGTTTCGATACGTCAATGGTGAAGCAGCGCGTATTAACGAACTTGCCATCCACGAAGCGGCTGTTTGAGGTAATCAGCACATGCTTAACGGAGCCATCACGCGCCCGCAGCCGCGCGGGATACCGATCGAGCGGCTGGCCGCAGGACAGGCGCTGAAGGATGTCGCCGATCACCGGAGCGTCGGCATGAAACTCGGCGATGTGGCGGCCAATGTACTCCTCGGCGCTGTACCCAAGCAGAGTCAACTCGGCTCGGTTGGCTCGAAGGACAATGCCTTCGCCGCTGACGATATGAAGGCCGACCGCGCTGTTCTCGAAGAAATCCTCCAGGTCCTGCGTTTTCTGTCGGACTTCTTCTTCGATCTGCTTGCGTTCAGTGATGTCTTGAAAGCAGTTGATGGCGCCCTGGATGCTTCCCGAGTGGTCGCGCAACGCTCGGATGTTGACTAGGGCCGTAAAGCGAGAGCCGTCCGGCCGCGCCATTATGACTTCGGCATTGCGGGTCGGCGTTCCAACACGAACTGCCGTGGCCATAGGACAGTCGCTACGGGCAAGTGGACTTCCGTCAAGAAGGTACAGTTGATGCGAACCGCAGAAGCGCTCCTTTTTGGCAGGGTTCCGGCCCCACAATTTCACCGCCTCGGTGTTGTAGGCCACCAGCAATCCCTCAGCATCGCAAAGGTAAACCGCCCCAGGAATGGCATCCAGCGCGATCTGGCCGGCCGCCACCAGAGCCGCAAACTCCGTGGGCTGGCGACGGGCCGAGAGCGGAAATTCCTCGACATTGGACATAGAAGGTTCTCTCGGGGCGAGAGGAGGCCGCCGTGGGGCCATTCTGTTCAGGAGGAAACCGGCGGACTCCCCCGCTGGCGCCGCCGAACAAGCCATAACGCATCGGAGGGCGGATAGTTCCTTGCCGAGCTGGAGTCGCGGTTCACATTGTTATTCCAGCGGTGTCTCCGGCGGGAAAAAGCGTAGTAGCGGGGGAATTCTGAAGGCGATTAGAGCAACGGGCCATTCGCCTGAAATGGCAAGATCCCTGCTGCGGTAAGGTGCGAGTTACCGATCTATCGCTGCTATGATTGCCGGCAAGAGGTTTGGAAGTGAAAGCTGGGTCGCTCCCGCCTCATGACGACGAGCCGCGATCATCCCAGGCTTGGTGTCCGCAACCGCAGCGATAAAGCCGATGGCTGCGGCCTGTTAGTGGATCAAGGAACGTCTGAAACTTCCGAGGCTGCAATCCACACTTGAGGCATTTCGGTTCCGTTGGCTGCGCTTTTATTGTCCATCAGCGTCAACTAACACTCATGGGGCAGACCGCGCTCCCGATCACTACCTACGGGGAAGCACGGAATGACGTTGTGAGCGTCCTGGATCCCTGGACACTCTCAAGGATGCGGCGGCTGCAACGGTTGGCTAGGCGGCGGAAGCCCCATCCCCTCCGCGCGCATCGCGGCCAGCTTTCGGTAAGCTGTCGCTTGGCGCTCGAGATTGGCTTTCAAATCAGGGGCGCTCTCATTGGCAGCAAGCCGCTCGAACGCGACGGCTCTTTCAAGGTAGCGCATTAAAGCATCGATCATCTGCCCGATCTCCGGCAGCGGCACACCATGGTGGCTGGATGGACTCGGCCACTCTTGACAAGAAAACACGCTGCGGCAAATTAGGTTCCGGTCTAGGAACAGGACAGGTGCCATGAGCCTATCCGAACGCGTCAAGTCGAACATGGAAGTGGTGCTAGAAGAGGTCTGCCGCGAGCTTCCCAATGGTGGCGACCACGAAATCCGAAAACGTATCGCTAAATATCTTTTGAGGGCGGCGGAGGAGGGCCAGCATACGCTGAATGATCTTCGTGCGGCCGGTCTTCGGGCGTTTGCCACCGCCAACTGGCCCAAGAGGAATGCACAGTAGCGACACGGCATCACTTGAGACGCTAATCAGTGCGATGTGGTGGGGTAGGGCGGTATGGCGTCAGTGCTTTTGGTGGAAGACGAGGCGCTGATCCGCATGATGATCGCGGACATGCTGGCGGAGCTAGGTCATACCGTCGCGGGTGAAGCTAACGATTTGCAGGGCGGGCTTATGCTTGCCTCTGCACCCGGCGTGGATGCCGCCATTCTCGACATACAGCTTGGCGACCATAGCTCTGAACCCATCGCAGAAGCGCTACGAGGCAGGGGAATTCCGTTTGCCTTCGCGAGCGGATACGGCGCGGGCGGCGTACCCAAGAGCTTCAAGGATTATCCCGTGCTTCAAAAGCCATTCCCAATGGACGAGCTTGAGCGCTGTTTAGCGACTCTGCTGCGCTAACAAAGTCCCGTCGTTTGTTCCATGACGCGAGCGAGGTCTTCCTCAGAGAACGGTTTCCTGAGCAATGGGAAGCCATCACGCCTTCGCTCTCGGCCCGATAGCTGTAGAACTTTCAGTGTCGGGCGAACCCGCGTGGCAAGTTCGGCCAGCTCATGACCGTCCATACCCGGCATGTTGATGTCCGTGATGAGGATCGAAACGTCTTCATTCTTCGCCAACGTATCGAGAGCTTCCGGGCCGCTGTGCGCACAAACGACTTTGCAGCCAAGGTCGTCGAGCATGGATGCGATCACGTCCAATACGCCCGGATCATCATCTACTACTAGAACCGTATGACTCATGGAGACTACCTCACGGAGTTAACTTATGCGAATGGGTGGGGTTCCGGCCCATGAGCCATCCGCGAAGCCGAGCTTGAGATTAACCTGGATCATCAAGTTTTCACGGCGCGGTAGCGACTCGCACTTGGGTTGGAACGGCTCAAAATACGCCTCGTTGCCGGATAAGAAGACGCATTGTCGTCCTCCCCTTGACTGACCCGGTCGGTACTGCTGGCCGGGTTTTTCTTTCGGAGAATGGGCCGTGAGCAATGCTGATGGATTCGACGGTCCCGGCGACCCACTCAGTCATGTATTTGGCGGCGTAGTTCGACCGCAGGAACTGTAAGGACCTTTACGCAGTTGAGGGAGTGGGCAGCGCCCCAAACCGGCTCGCACATGAGCCAATGGCTTTCCTCATCCGGTTTGCGCCCACCGGAGTAATCGCTCGTCGGGTCGGTTCGGATCGCGGGCGATCTGGAGGCGGCTGGCTTCAGTCGCTCAGGAGGTCTCAGTGCTCGTTGACCGCGGCGCCGAGCTTGATCAGGCTCAGCGAGCGGTTCGCGGTTTCGCGCAGGCGGCAGTAGCTCGCGTCGCCCAGGTACATGCCGGGCTCGACCTTGTCGAAGACTGCGCAGAAGCGATCACGCGAGGCGGCGAAAGTTTTCTGCGAGTCATTGACCGCCTTGATCACGTCGGCGAACCCGCCGGCCTGAACTTTCTTTAGCGCCTCATTGGTTTTCTGCGTCCAAACGGCGAGTTCGCGCGCCGCGCAGGCTTTCCATTTGGCGACATCGTCATTCGCGCCCTCTGCCGCTTTGATGCAGGGGTCGGCGACGAGTCCGACGCACGCGCCGCCGAAACCGCCGGTTTTCTCCGCGGTCTTCAGGCAGACATCGATCACCGCAAGGTCGGCTGGAGCGGTGCCCTGGGCGAAAGCCATCGATGCGAGCGGGAGGCTTGCGGCGAGCATCGCGGCGGCAAGTTTGAGCTTCATTGGAGATCTCCGTTCGGCGCATCGAAAATATGGAAAACAATACCAGCGCGAGCGCATGAAGCTCAGCGAAACGGTAGACCGGCGGGTGTGGCGGAAGGGCCGGACGGCGCGTGGGAAAGGAAAACGAGGGGGTATGCGGCTTCGGCTACGCCCTCTCCAATCGATGCCTTTGAATGCGCCTTGACCTGACTTACGAGATTTTCGACCAATAGGTGATACATGCAACTTTGGTCATCGAAGGCCCAGCGTTGGTTCACCTGAATGTGGAACAGGAGCTACGCTGACGAATAATGACGGCGGGACCGGTTAAGGCACGCACGGGTTCTGCCTCTTGGGCGTTAAAATTTTCAAGTCGGAACAGCCGCTTGGAGGCTTTCGAAGCCGGCCGTCGGGCCGATTTTCATTCCGCCAAACCCCATCGATTGCACCGTCCGAATTTACCCCACTTTAGACAAACTGGCCCTAAGTCAGCGGGCAGGCTCGCATCCGGCCGTCGGCGAGCGCGGAGCCATCGGGCTCGCTTTGGCGTGAGGGAAACGGTGGATCAGCACCAGGTCTGGCACGAGCCGGCATTCGACAAGGTTGCGAACGCGATCAGCGCGCTTTTCCTGAGATCGGGAATTTATCTGTTCCTGATCTCGTTCATTTGCCTGTTCTACGTCTTGAACGCGCCGCTTCTGCTCGGTCATTACGATCTGGGCTGGCATCTGGCGGCCGGGGATCTCATCCGGGAACGCAACGCCATCCCGCTCCACGACCCCTGGTCGTTCACCCACGGCGACAAGCCGTGGCTCAATCTGTCCTGGCTCTGGGACGCGCTTGCCAGTGCGACGCTTCAATACGCGGGCTTCGGCGGCCTCGTCCTGTCGACGGTGGCCTGTGGCGCAGCGATCGCCGGCATCCTGATTGCGATCTCTCTCGGCTACGGCGCCTCGGCGATCGCGGTTTGCGTGGCGGTCTTCCTCGCCTGCCTGCTCTATCCCGCCTACGAAGTTGCGCCGAACATGTATCTCGCGGTCGCGCCGAATACATGCACGATGTTGTTCTGCGTCGTCTTCTATCGCGAATGCCTGCGACGCACGCGATGGTTCGTGCTTCCCGTGTTGATGGCGTTTTGGGCCAATCTGCACGGCGGTTTCCTGCTCGGCTTTTTCGTGATTGGCGTCTTCTGCGGCGCCGCCTTGCTCAGAGGCGCCTGGGCCGATCTCAGGGTCCTTGCTCTCGCCGGGATCGGGTGCCTCGCTGCGACATTCGTCAATCCGCTCGGCTGGAATATCTATGCCGGCGCCGCCGCGACGATGGGGCACTTCGTCCAGGGTAATATTACCGAATGGCGGTCCTACTACGACAACATTCAAATACCCGGCAGCATTCCGGGCATCCTGTACATGCTGGCTTTCGTCGCGCTCGAGCTTCGCTACAGAAACTCCAGGCCCATCCCGCTCGAACCGAGATTGATGTCCTGGCTGTTCCTGATTCTGGGATTGTATCAGTTCAGGTACATCGCGTTCTTCTTCATCTTCTCCACCGCGCCGATGGCGCTTCACCTCAGCCGCTTGCTGCCTCGGCGTCTCACCGCCGTTGACGTGCGCGGAGCGTTGCTGGCCGCCGGCATCGTCGGTCTCGGCACCCTGCCGCTGGCTTACTTGCGCGTTGCGCCGGCGCTCGCACTCCCGACGATGCTGTCGAGCGAAGATGCCGGCTATCTGCAAAAGCATCTCACCGATGCGCGGGTCCTGAACCATTGGAATGTCGGCGGCTACCTGATTTTCGCAACGCACGGCACCGTTCGCCCGTTCGTCGATGGCCGCGCCGCGACCGCCTATCCGGACGATCTGCTGCGCGATTATTTCAAGCTGGTGAGCTGGGAAATCGACGAAGCCGCATGGGACATGGTGCTCGACAAATACCGGATCGACGCCGTGCTGTGGGTCAAGGCGCACGAACAGCTGCGGCAGTTCCTGGTGGAGCGGCGAGGCTGGCGCGAGCAATACACCGGCGCTTACGTGACCGTTTACGTCAGGCCCCAATCCAGTTTGGCTGGCGAAGCCAAAAAACAATGACGACCAGCGCCGCAGCTCTGCCCGCCATGGCGCCCGCCGTCAAAGCCGAAAGCTTCGCGACGCGGTACGGCGCCTTGTGCGCATTGCTGCTGCTGGCTGCGGCAGTCCGGCTGCCGCTCGCCTTCTGGCCGAACATCGTTCACGTCGACGAGCTGTATCAATATCTGGAGCCGGCCTGGCGCCTGCTTGGCCATCAGGGGGTCGTCACCTGGGAATGGCGTGACGGCATCCGGAGCTGGTTTCTGCCGACCTTGTTCGCAGGGCCGGTCGCTCTCGGCGACTGGCTTGCGCCGGGCGGGTGGGGCGCCTTCGTCGTGCCTCGCCTGGTGGTCGGGCTCGCCTCGTTGTCGATCGTCGTGACGGCCTGGCATTTCGGCGAACGCATCTCCAGGTCGCATGCCGTCGTTGCGGCGTTTGCCGCCGCGGTCTGGTTCGAGCTGGTCTATTACGCGCCCCACACGCTGAGCGAACCGCTGGCGACGGCCGTGATCCTGCCGGCGGCCTATCTGCTGACGGGCGAACTGGCGCGAAACCGGCTCTTCACCGCGGGCGCATTGCTTGCTCTCGCCTGCGTCTGGCGCTTTCAATATGTGCCGGCTTGCGCGGTGTTTGCGTTGGCGGCGTGCTGGCGCGACCTGCGAAACGCGATCGCCCTGGTCGCGGGCGGATGCGTGGTCCTGGTGCTGTCCGGCGCCCTCGACCTGGCCCACGGCTCAGCGCCGTTTGCGTGGCTCGTCCGGAATATTCAGCAAAACCTCCTGCATGACCGCGCATCGGAATTCGGTGACGCGCCGGCGGCCGCTTACATTCTCCAGGCTTCAATTCTGTGGTCGGGAGCGACGCTGCTGATGCTGCTGGCGCTCTGGCGCGGCTGGCGACATGCCCCCCTGCTGATCGTCGCGGCCGTCGTCAACGTCGCGTTTCACAGCGTGATCGTGCACAAGGAATACCGTTTCATTTTCCTGTCGATCGCCCTGCTGATCATCGCGGCGGCACTTGGCTCCGGCGATTGGGTCCAGATGATGCGCCGGCAAAACCCGTGGCGCTCACTTGCCGTCATATGTGGCGGCTGGCTGCTGCTCTCGCTCGGTCTGTCGGGCGCAACGCTGATCATGCGTGACAACTGGATGCGCGGCATCGGCGTGGCCCAGCTGATGGCGGAGCTCGAGGTCGATCCTGAAGTCTGCGGTCTGGCTCTGTACGGGATCAACTATCCCTTTGTGCCCGGACGCGGGCAGCTCGCGGCCCGCCGGCCGATCTATTCCTTTTATCGGGACGACCCGCTGGCCAAGGGACGACTTCCGGCTGTGGTGAAGACGCATCAGGGCGGGTTCAACCGCATCATAGGCCCGGCGAGCCTGGCCAGCGAATTACCGACGGATTTTTCGCCACGAAGTTGCGCGACGATGAGCGATGACAAGCCGGCCTGCGTCTTCGCGCGGCGCGGCGCTTGCGATGCGCCGGCCAGCCCGTTCGGCGTCAACGACGTGCTCGTGCGCCTGAACTACTAGCCGCGCCAGATGCTTGCGCCGGCGGCTGCCAGCGGATACATCGCGGCCGGCCCTCGCCAGCGTCTGTCCCGGGGATTAGCCTGCAAAAGCGCACCGATTCGATTGAGGTTTGAAACGCCATGACCGTACGCCTGCACCGCGGCGACCTGCCCGATCTGTCCCGCTACACCGGAGCGGTCGCGATCGACACCGAAACCATGGGCCTGAACCCGCACCGCGACCGGCTCTGCGTGGTGCAGCTCTCGCCCGGCGACGGCAGCGCGGACGTGGTGCAGATCCCCAAAGGTCATACCGACGCGCCGAACCTGAAGGCGCTGCTGTCCAATCCCGCGAACACGAAAATCTTCCACTTTGCGCGGTTCGACGTCGCGGTGCTGTATCAGACGTTTGGTGTCATGACCGGGCCGATCTACTGCACCAAGATCGCCTCCCGCCTGATCCGCACCTATACCGACCGCCATGGCCTCAAGGACCTCGTGCGCGAGGTGCTCAATGTCGACCTCTCCAAGCAGCAGCAATCGAGCGATTGGGGTTCCGACAGCCTGACCGAGCCGCAGCTCGCCTATGCCGCCTCCGACGTGCTGCATCTGCACGGCTTGCGCGAGCGGCTCGATGCCATGCTGGCGCGGGAAGGCCGCACCGCGCTGGCCAAAGCCTGTTTCGACTTCCTGCCGACCCGCGCCTTGCTCGATCTCCAGGGCTGGGCCGAACAGGACATTTTCGCGCATTCCTAGCGTTTCGAGTAGCGGCCGGGTGGGGCGATCGCCCCGTTTCAGACACTTTCGTGACGGCCTGTCGCTGGCTGCATATTTTGGCGTTGCCGGCTACAATGGGGCGCCCGCCAGCCGGACAAGGCGGGCGACACCTCAGGAGCCCAGGTGAATTCGGCCCATAATGTCACCTACGACGCCGCGCTTGCGGCGAAGTTCGCCAGCGCGGCGCGCCACAGCCGCCTGGTGCGGATTCTGCGCGTCGCGGTGCCGGCGACAGTGGCTGCGGCGATGGGTCTGCTCGTCCTCATCTCGACCATCTTCAACCCGTTCCAGATCCCCGTGAAGCTCGACTCCGGAAATCTCGTGGTCACAGGCACCAAGATCACGATGGAATCGCCGCATATGTCTGGCTTCACCCCGGATCAGCGGCCCTATGAGCTCTGGGCCAAGACCGCGACCCAGGACATCACCGATCCCGATCATGTCGATCTCCATGATCTGCGCGCGAAAGTGCTGATGGAAGACCAATCGACCCTCTTTCTCGATGCCCGCACCGGAAGGTTCGACAACAAGCAACAGCAGCTCGATCTGCACAAGGACATCTTCCTGCGCACCTCGACCGGCTACGAGGCGCGGCTGAACTCGGCCTTCGTCGACATGGGCAAGGGCACCGTCTCCTCGGATGAGCATGTCGACGTCAAGCTGACCAACGGAACGCTGACCGCCGATCGGCTGCGGATCACGGAAGGCGGCGACGTCATCCGCTTCGAAGGCAATGTGGTGATGCACCTCGACAAGCTGGACGATCCCGCCGCCAGCGCGCCTGCGCCGGCCGAACCCGCTCCGGCGGCGAAGACACGTACGCCCCAGAACAAGTCCGCCAATTCAAAGTGATTTTCATGATCAGGTTTTTCCCGCGCAACGACGACAAGCGGCGCGTCATCCCTGGTGCAGCCGCGCTCGCCGTCGGCATCGCACTGGTCGCAACGGGTGTGGCAAGCGCGCAGAGCACGATGCAAGGCGTACCCAACGCGATGCAGGGTTTCTCGCAGAACCGCGATCAGCCGATCCAGATCGAAGCCGCCTCGCTCGAGATGCGCGACAAGAAAAAGGAAGCGACCTTCTCCGGCAATGTGAAGGTCATCCAGGGCGACACCACCATGACCTCGAAGACGCTGGTGGTGTTTTACGATTCGGGCGGCGACAAGCCGGCCACGCCACAGCCTGCGGCAAAGGCGGCAAAGGGGGCGCCGATGCAGTCGGCGACGCCGGGCCCGGGCGGCAACTCCTCGATCAAGCGGCTGGAGGCCCGCGGCAATGTCGTCGTCACCCAGAAGGACCAGGTGGTGACGGGCGAGACCGCCGTGTTCGACACCCGCACCAACCTCATCACCATGCTTGGCGGCGTCGTCTTGACGCAGTGCAAGAACGTGCTGCGCGGCGACCGGCTGGCGGTCGATATGACCACGGGCGTGTCGCGTGTGGAATCCGACAGCGGCCGGGTGCAGGCGCTGCTGCCGCAGGGCGGCGGCAATGATTGCGGATCCGGAGGCGCGGGCAAGCCCGGCGCGGGACCTCTGCAATTGCCTGGTGCAACCAAGCCCAAATGAGCTGAAGCCAGTCAAAGTAAATTTGAAGAATGATTTCAGATGGTTGGGCCGATCCCTCCCGATCCGAGGTTGAAGCTTGCCCGCCGAGACTGTATCTAGCGCGAAGGGCTTTCGAAGCGCGGTTCGCCGCTTTTCGGGCGTGTTTCACTGGGCATGAGACATCCCTTCATTCATGCTGCGTCGGCGAATCCTGAGGCCGGCGCGGCAGATCGCGCGAAAACCGCGCAGGATCGTCGCGAAAGGCTAGAAGGCGGGGATGGTCGATCTCTTCAGCATGTTCCGTCGGCGCCCCGCCAAACGCGGCCGGCCAGGATTTGCGCGCCAGGACATCACCGCGCTCGGTGACAGCGTCGGCGGTCTCGTGGCCAGCCCGGTCAGGGACGCGCCGCCGATCGCCCGTAACCAGCCGATGCATGCGCCCGATCAATTCCAAGGGGATTTCCAAGGCGACTATCAGGCCGAGCCGCCCCGGGCCCAGGCGGTTCACCCCGTGCGGGCTGCCAGCAGGCCAAATGGTTCCGGCGGGCCGCAGCTCTTGAAGAGGCCGGGCTTCCTGGCTGTGCATAGCGTGGAAAAGAGTTTTGGCAGCCGCCAGGTCGTGCGCGGCGTCAGCATCTATGTGCGCCGCGGCGAAGCGGTCGGCCTGCTCGGCCCGAACGGCGCCGGCAAGACCACCGTGTTCTACATGATCACCGGCCTGATCAAGGCCGATCGCGGCGCGATCGAGCTCGACGGCCACGACGTCACCAAGCTGCCGATGTATCAGCGCGCGCGGCTCGGCATCGGCTATCTGCCGCAGGAAGCCTCGATCTTCCGCGGCCTTACCGTCGAGCAGAACATCCGCGCCGTGCTCGAAGTGGTCGAGCCCTCGCGCAAGAAGCGCGAGCAGCAGCTCGACTCGCTGCTCGACGAATTCAACATCACGCGCCTGCGGAAATCGCCGTCGATCGCGCTGTCCGGCGGTGAGCGCCGCCGCGTCGAAATCGCGCGTGCGCTGGCGACGCGTCCGAACTACATGCTGCTCGACGAGCCCTTTGCCGGCATCGATCCGATCGCGGTCGGCGACATCCAGGACCTCGTTCGCCATCTCACCAACCGCGGCATCGGCGTGCTGATCACCGACCACAATGTGCGCGAGACGCTCGGCCTTACCGATCGCGCCTACATCGTCTATGCCGGTGAGATCCTGACCGAGGGGAGCCCGGACGAGATCGTGGCCGATCCGGACGTGCGCCGCCTTTACCTTGGCGAGGAATTCCGCCTCTAGCCCGTTTTTCCAATTCGTCAAGACGTGTACATCGGGCTTGGACTAGGATAAGCAAAAATCGGACCAACTTTTTGGGATCGGTTCTTGCTTCATGGCGCTTTCGCAGAGATTAGAGTTCCGGCAATCGCAGTCGCTGGTCATGACGCCGCAGTTGATGCAGGCGATCAAGCTGCTGCAATTGTCCAATCTCGATCTCACGACCTTCGTGGAAGAGGAACTCGAGCGTAACCCCCTGCTGGAGCGGGCCAATGACGAGCCGCCTGCGGGCGAGGGCCCGGCCGAGACCGGCCAGTTCAACGACAGCGATGGCGGCCACAACGACGAGCCGGGCGGCGGCCCGGGCGAAGCCTTCGAGCCCGGCCAGGAAGAGTGGATGAGCAAGGATCTCGGCACCCGCGCCGAGATCGAGCAGACCATGGACACCGGGCTGGACAACGTCTTCTCCGAGGAACCGGCCGAGGCGGCCGCGCGCAACGCCCAGGATGCGGCGCCGACCACGTATACCGAATGGGGCGGCGGCGCCTCCGGTGACGAGGACTACAATCTCGAAGCCTTCGTCGCCGCGGAGATGACGCTCGGCGACCATCTCGCCGAGCAGCTCTCGGTTGCCTTCACCGGCGCCGCGCAGCGCATGATCGGCCAGTATTTGATCGACCTCGTCGACGAGGCCGGCTATTTGCCGGGCGATCTCGGCCAGGCCGCCGAACGGCTCGGCGCATCGCAGCAGGACGTCGAGAACGTTCTTGCCGTGCTGCAAAAATTCGATCCGCCCGGCGTCTGCGCGCGCAATCTGAGCGAATGCCTGGCGATCCAGCTCCGCGAGCTCGACCGCTACGATCCCGCGATGCAGGCCCTGGTCGAGCATCTCGATCTCCTCGCCAAGCGCGACGTCGCGGCCTTGCGCAAGCTCTGCGGCGTCGACGACGAGGACATCGCCGACATGATCGGCGAGATCCGCCGGCTCAATCCCAAGCCCGGCATGAAGTTCGGCACGGCCCGACTCCAGACCATGGTGCCCGATGTCTATGTCCGCCCGGGTCCCGACGGCGGCTGGCATGTCGAGCTCAACAGCGACACCTTGCCGCGCGTGCTGGTCAACCAGACCTACTATTCGCAGCTCTCGAAGAAGATCGGCAAGGACGGCGACAAATCCTATTTCACCGACGCGCTTCAGAACGCGACGTGGCTGGTGCGCGCGCTCGACCAGCGCGCCCGCACCATCCTGAAAGTCGCAACCGAGATCGTGCGCCAGCAAGACGGCTTCTTCACCCATGGCGTCGCGCATCTGCGGCCGCTGAATCTAAAGGCCGTCGCCGACGCCATCCAGATGCATGAATCCACGGTGTCGCGCGTCACCGCCAACAAATACATGGCGACCAATCGCGGCACGTTCGAGCTGAAATATTTCTTCACGGCCTCGATCGCCTCGGCCGATGGCGGCGAGGCGCATTCGGCGGAAGCCGTGCGTCACCACATCAAGCTGCTGATCGATGCGGAGGCGCCGTCCGCGATCCTGTCCGACGACACCATCGTGGAACGCTTGCGCGGCTCGGGCATTGATATCGCCCGCCGCACGGTCGCGAAGTACCGCGAAGCCATGCGCATTCCTTCCTCGGTGCAACGCCGTCGCGACAAGCAGAGCGCTCTTGGTAACGTCCTCTCCACCGCCATGGCCGATCGCTCCCGCAATCCCGAACCGGCCTGATTGCGCCGGCGCCAAATCGCGCTACTCTCGATCTGCTATCGGGCCCGAATCCAGGCCAGGCACGGACCAAGCGAGGTTCACATGACTCTCCGCATCTCGGGAAAGAGCGTCAATGTCGGCGAGGCCCTGCGCGGCCGCGTCACCGACCGGACTGAAGAGGTCTTGCGCAAATATTTCGACGGCAATTATTCCGGCCACATCACGCTGAGCAAGGACGGCTTCGGCTTCCGCACCGACTGCGCGCTGCATCTCGATTCGGGAATCACGCTCGAGGCCGATTCGAACGCACCGGATGCCTATGCCAGTGCCGACCAGGCCCTGGTGATGATCGAGAAGCGGCTCAAGCGCTACAAGAGCCGGCTCAAGGACCGCTCCGCCCGCAAGGCCCATGTCGCCTCCGCGGCGCTGGCCGCCATGGATGCCACCAGCTACGTGCTGGAGGCCCCGGGCGAAGGTGAGGACGAGGACGAAATCACCGGCTACAGCCCCGTCATCATCGCCGAGGCCACCACCTCGCTGAAGCCGCTGTCCGTCAGCGAAGCGGTCATGGAACTCGACCTCAGCGGGGCGCCCTGCCTGGTGTTTCAGCACGGCTCCTCGGGCCGGGTGAACATCATTTACCGCCGGGCGGACGGCAATGTCGGCTGGATCGACCCCCCGGGGGTCAAGGCGGACGGCAAGGCCTGAGGCCGCTGGGCGACACCCTGCGGCCTCGCGCCGGGGGCCTCTTTCCGCCTTAACAATGACCGGGGCAAAGCTGCACGCGGGAGTTGGCACCGGGATTGCGTTGGAGTAGAAGCCCCCCACATCAGGGGCGAGCTAAGTCCGCCTCCTGCTTCAACTTCTTGACGTCGGCCCGCCCAGGTTCTTTGTCCAGGCTGGCCAATTCGGAACCTGACGTTTTCATTCACCTCGGAAGACTTCCATGCCGATTACCGATCTGGTCGCGCCCGAGGCGATTCTCCCGGCATTGAAGGTCAACAGCAAGAAGCAGGCGCTTCAGGAACTCGCGGCCAAGGCCGCCGAGCTGACCGGGCAGAACGAGCGTTCCGTGTTCGAGGTGCTCCTGCAGCGTGAAAAGCTCGGCACCACCGCGGTCGGCTACGGCGTCGCCATTCCCCACGGCAAGCTGCCCAAGCTGGAAAAGATCTTCGGCCTGTTCGCCCGTCTCGATCGTCCGATCGATTTCGAATCGATGGACGGCCAGCCGGTCGATCTCGTCTTCCTGCTGCTCGCCCCCGAAGGCGCCGGCGCCGATCATTTGAAGGCACTGGCCCGCATCGCCCGTCTCCTCCGCGACCAGGACATCGCCAAGAAGCTCCGCGCTTCGCGCGACGCCCAGGCGATCTATTCGGTGCTCGCGCTGCCGCCGGCGACTGCGGCGTAGTAGGCTATAGCCACTCGTTCGTATGTGGCTCTATTTCATCGACCAGCTTTGCCGACGCTTTCCAGGGGAAAGTTTGGAGCCGCTGTGACTGGGGCATGTCTCACAGACTTCGCAAGGGGGCTGGTGCTTGATTGAATTCCTCGTACTCGTTGGCATGCTCGGATGGTTGGCCGGCGTGGTTTGGCAGTTGCGGCTTGCGAGTACCAAGGGAAAAGTTTGGAGCCGCAATGGCTATGTAACGCGTACAAGCAACGAGACAGTTTTCGGGGCCTGCGTGTGTTTCTACTGGGTCGCGCTTGGGTGGGGAACCATGATGCTGTTTTGCATGGTGATATCGATTATCAGGCAAATCTAGAATGCATCGCGCCTCTGATTGAGCGTGGCTCGTCGCCTTTCGGCTGATAGCCAGCAGTGAAGGCACTGGCGCGCATCGCCCGTCTCCTCCGCGACCAGGACATCGCCAAGAAGCTCCGCGCCTCGCGCGATGCGCAAGCGATCTATTCGGTGCTCGCGCTGCCGCCAGCGACCGCGGCGTAACCCTTCTCCCTCGAACCGACACAGCGCCGTCTGCGACATATTGTGCAGCCGGGCGCTGCGAGAGATCGTCTCCGGCACGGTTTTCGGCGCGGGGATTTTGCAAGATGATGTGCGGTTCGATCGGGCGGGTTTTCGGTCTGCTTTGCTCCATCACCATTGTCGCCACCGCTGTCGCCCGCGCCGACGAGGCGTCCAACGACCGCGTCATCGCGGAGAAGACCGAGATCATTGCAGCCGATGCAACCAATGCGGTCGCTTACGAGCTGCGCGGCGAAGCCTACTACATCAAGCACGACTGGAATCGCGCCTTCGAGGATTGCAGCGCCGCGATCCGGATCGATCCGAATTTCGGGCGGGGCTATAATTGCCGCGGTCGCGCCTATTCGGCGAAGGGCGATGGCGATCACGCCATGATCGACTACAACGAGGCCATTCGCCTCGATCCAGCTTATGGGCCGTCCTACACCTCGCGCGCCGAAGAGTATTTCAGCAGGGGCGATTTCGATCGCGCGATCGCCGGCTTCACCGAGGCCATCGAACGCAGCCCCAAGCAGGCTTACCGTGCGCTCGTCATGCGAGGGGAGGCGTATGCAGCGAAGGGCGACACCGATCACGCCGTCGCCGATTACAGCGAGGCGATGCAGCGCAATCCGGCCGCCGCCTGGCCCTACGAGTTGCGAAGCACCATTCGCTCCCACAAGGGCGAGATCGATGCAGCTCTGGACGATTGCGACAGCGCCGTCCGCCTGGAACCCGGAAATGCCGGCGGCCACTACTGCCGGGCCATGGTGTTCCTGAAGAAGGACGATGCCGACAGCACCATCCGGGAACTGGATGACGTGACGAGGATGAGACCGTCTTTCGCAAGGGCCTATCTCGTTCGCGGCGTCGTCCTGCACGGAAAGGGCGACGACAAACGCGCCCTTGCCGATTTCGACGAAGTAATCCGATTACAGCCGGGGAATTGGGAGGCCTACAACAGTCGCGCCGGTCTGTTTCGGGACATCGGACAGCACGATCGCGCGCTCGCCGACTACAACGAGGCGATCCGGCTCGATCCGAACAGCCAGCTCGCCTTGGTCAATCGTGCCCTCCTCTACATGATGATGTCCGACCCAAAACATGCGCGCGCGGGCTTCAACAGCGTGCTCGCGCTGCCACTGAGCGACAAATGGGCCGTGGACACGGCGCGCGAAGGACTTGGCTTTGTGAAGTGACCGCGGAGCCGGGGCCGCCATCTTCCGTGGGGCTTGGGACGATCTGCTTTGCTACAAACTCGATATCGCTTCGAGGGTCACGGGTGGCCGCATGAGCGTCTCGTCGCCGTGGCAGTAGAATTTGTGCGTCCACGGATCAAACACCGGCACGCGCGCTTCGACGAATTCGTCGATATCACGTGTTACAACAATCAGATCCTGTAGCGCGGCGATAGCCGCGATGAACAAGTCAGGCTGCCCGAACGTATGGTGGCGCTTGCGGCCCTCGACGACCATCGTTTTCCACCGCACGATGACATCTTCGGTGATGGGAAGAACCCGCCCCGCAAACAGCGGTCGCAGCGTGTTGTCTAACCACGATCGAAGGTCTGCGCGTCTGGTGGGATCGGACAGTTGTTCGATGCCGTAGACGATTTCGGCGAAGGTGACCTCGGTGACATAGAGATCATCGCCGTTTTGGCTGGCGACAAAATCGGCAACGTCAGGATTGGGTTTGGGCCGGCGTAGTTCCGAAACCACATTGGTATCGAGCAGCCATCCTCTCAAAGCTCGACGTCCCGAACTTTGGATTTGATCGTCAGGCGTTCAAATTCCACATCGCCCAACGGCGATTTGGCAAGGACCGAAACGATGTCGCGGCCGCTCACGGGACGTTGGAGGCGATCGAATTCCTCTGCCGCGATAATAACCGCGGCGTCCTTCCCGTGCAGCGTAACGCGCTGCGGTCCGGTGCGTTGGGCCTCCCTGACGATCTGGCTGAGGTGAGTCTTCGCATCCTGAAGGCTCCATCGCCCGGATTGGGGGCGCTTCTTCGGCGAGGGACGCTTTGTCGACATGCTGTGCCTTCTGGTCGGATCAACCAGAATTTAGAGTATCCGAATTCGGCCGTCAAAGCAAAACGGGCACGCCTTCCTGCGAAGGCATGCCCGCTTGAAACTCTATTCGTGCGACGCGCGCGTGCTCAGTGCACGCTCACCGCTTGCAGCTCGTTGCTCCAGGCGTTGGCGATCGCGGCTTCGCGGCTGTCGGTCAGCATGATCGGCGTGCCGTCGGCGGCGTGGAGCGCGAAGAGCTTGAGGCCCGGCGCGATCTTCGGCGCTTCGGGAAACAGGCCCGGCACATCCTCGGAGCGGATCTGCTTCACATAGGCGATATGGCCTTCGCCGAGGGTTGCCAGCGTCTCTGGCGAGACGTTCTTGGCTTCGTATTCGAACGCAACGTGACCTTCACTCATGGTCTCGACTCCTTCACAGAAACTAAGCGGTCGAGTCCGCTACTCGTTCCATTATTCGTGCTCATTGATAGCGATTGTCTTAACGATCCTCTCCGGTTCCGGCCGGGCTAGATCGATCGCCAGCAATCCGTTCTTCAGATCCGCACCCAGCACCAGCATCCCCTCCGCCAGCACGAAAGTGCGCTGGAAGTGGCGCGCGGCGATGCCGCGATGGATGTATTGCCGGGTCTTGTCGTCCTGCTGCCGTCCGCGAATGACGAGCTGGTTTTCCTCAATGGTTACATCGAGTTGGTCGCGGGTGAATCCGGCGACCGCCAGCGTGATTCGCAACCGCTCGGGCTGGCCCTCCGACCGGTCGCACCTCTCGATATTGTAGGGAGGGTAACCGTCGGCACCTTTGACGACCCGATCGAGCACGCGCTCGATCTCGTCGAAGCCCAAAAGGAACGGACTGGAAAGCGTGGGAACACGAGACATAGTTTACAAAGTCCTCTCGAAGCGACTTTGGTGCATCAGGGCCCGTACAGGCACCCCTTGATCAGCAATATGGGCATATCCGCGTGTGGGTTCAAGGACGTAGCCGGGGGCTGTGGATGGGCCATTTCCGCTTACGTGCACCGTTGCTTCCGCATCGTCATGGCCGGGCTTGTCCCGGCCATCCACGACCTTTACTCGCGCGTGAAGAACGTGGATGCCCGGGACAAGCCCGGGCATGACGACGAGTTAGCCGGCCGAATTCTCTCAACGAAAACAAACCCCCTTCTACTGTGCATGGGGTTGTTTTCGCGTTTTTTAATCGAGAGCCCTTCGGAACCGGTCAGGCCTCGATCCGCGTCCGGCCGTCGCCGCTGAACAGATGCAGCTTTTGCCGCACCGCTGCGACGCGGATGCTCGCGCCAATCGGCGGCGCCTCTGAGCCGGGGATGCGGACGATGACCTCGCCGGGCGGCAGTTCGCCGGGATTGGCGGCGATGCGCTGCTCGTCCTGAGCCCGCGTGCCGTAGACGAAGGTTTCGGCGCCGACGCGCTCGATCGCTTCCACGGTGAGCGGCAATACGACGCCGTCGGCGGGGGTCTGGTCGGTGATGACGAAATCTTCCGGGCGAATGCCGAGGATTCCGGCGTCAGCCGCGCCGCCGCCGGCGAGCTGCGACCGGATCTCCTCGGGCCGCGTCGACATCAGGTTCATCGGTGGCGCCCCGATGAAGGAGGCGACGAAGGTTGTCGCCGGCTTCTCGTAGATCGCGAGCGGATTGCCGACCTGCTCGACCTGGCCGCCATTCATCACCACGAGAATGTCGGCGAGCGTCATCGCCTCCAGCTGGTCGTGGGTGACGTAGATCGACGTGGTGTTGAGCCGGCGCTGCAATTTGCGGATCTCGACCCGCATCGCGATGCGGAGTTTCGCGTCGAGGTTGGACAGCGGCTCGTCGAACAGAAACACTTTCGGCTGGCGCACGATGGCGCGGCCCATGGCGACGCGCTGGCGCTGGCCGCCGGAGAGCTGGCGCGGCTTGCGCTCCAGCATCGACGTGAGCTCGAGCACGCGCGCGGCTTCATCGACGCGGGTCTTGACCTCGGCCTCCTTCATGCCGCGGTTGCGCAGGCCGTAGGCCATGTTGTTGAAGACGCTCATATGCGGATAGAGCGCGTAGTTCTGGAACACCATCGCGATGTCGCGGTCGGCGGGCTCGATCTGGTTGACGATGCGGCCGCCGATGTCGATCTCGCCGCCGGTGACGGTTTCGAGCCCTGCGACCATGCGCAGCAATGTCGACTTGCCGCAGCCGGAGGGACCGACCAGCACGCAGAACTGGCCGTCGCCGACATCGACGTTGACGCCCTTGATGGCCTCGAAGCCGCCGGGATAGGTCTTGCGGACGTTGCGCAGGGTGACGTTAGCCATGGGATCTACTTTTCCGTCTCCACGAGTCCGCGCACGAACAATTTCTGCATCACGACGACGACGAAAACCGGCGGCAGCATCGCCAGCACGGCGGTCGCCATCACGATCGGCCATTCGGTCAGCGCGTCGGTGGTGGTGATCATCTTGCGGATGCCGACCTGGATGGTCTGCATGTCGTCGCGGGTGGTGATCAGCAGCGGCCAGAGATATTGATTCCAGCCGAGGATGAAGAGGATCACGAACAGCGCCGCCATGTTGGTGCGCGACAGCGGCAGCAGCGTATCCCAGAAGAAGCGCAGCGGACCGGCGCCGTCGATGCGCGAGGCCTCCAGCAGCTCGTCCGGCACCGTCATGAAGAACTGGCGGAACAGCAGCGTCGCCGTGGCCGAGGCGATCAGCGGCAGTGACAGGCCCGCATAGCTGTCGAGCATGTGCAGATCGGCGACGATCTTGTAGGTCGGATAGATGCGGACCTCGACCGGCAGCATCAGGGTGATGAAGATGATCCAGAAGATCGGCATCCGGAACGGAAAGCGGAAGTACACGATCGCATAGGCCGAGATGATCGAGATCGCGATCTTGCCGACCGCGATCAGCAGCGCCATCACCAGCGAGTTCAGCATCATGTTGCCGACGGGCTCGCGGGTCGAGCCGCTCGTGCCGACGAAAATGGTCTGGTAGTAGACCTCGAAGAAATGACCGCCCGGCAACAGCGACATCTGCCCGTTGGCGATCAGCGCGTTGTCCTGGGTCGAGGCGACGAACGCGACGTAGACCGGGAAGGCGACGATCGCGATCCCGATCCACAAAATGGCGTGGGCGACGTAGCGCCGGAAGCCCTCTTCCTCGACCATCAGTAGGTCACCTTGCGTTCGACGAAGCGGAACTGGATTCCGGTGAGCACGATGACCATGACCATCAGGATCACCGACTGCGCCGCCGAGCTGCCGAGATTGCCGCCGAGCAGGCCGTCGGAATAGACCTTGTAGACCAGCGTGACCGTGGACGTTCCGGGACCGCCGCGGGTCATCGTGTCGATGATGCCGAAGGTGTCGAAGAAGGCGTAGACGATGTTGACCACCAGCAGGAAGAAGATGGTCGGCGACAGCAGCGGGAAGGTCACGGTCCAGAACCGCCGCATCGGACGGGCGCCGTCGATCGCGGCGGCCTCGAACACGCTCTTCGGGATCGCCTGCAGGCCGGCGAGGAAGAACAGGAAATTGTAGGAGATCTGCTTCCACGCGGCGGCGAGGATGATCAGCGCCGCGGCCTGGTCGCCGTCGAGCAGCGGATTCCAGTCGATGCCCATGTTGCGCAGATAGCGCGAGAGCACGCCGAGCGAGGGATGCAGCATGAAAATCCAGAGCACGCCGACCACGGGCGGCGCCACCGCATAGGGCCAGATCAGGAGCGTGCGGTAGAGCATCGAGCCACGCAGCGGCTTGTCCGCCATCACGGCGAGCAGCAGCGCAAAGGACAGCGACGAGACGGCGATGGCGAACGAGAACAAGAACGTTCGGACGATCGCCTCGAAATAGGCCGCGTCCTTGAACAGCTCGATGTAATTCTCGAACCAGACAAAGGTGGTCGACAGCCCAAACGCATCCTGGAGCAGGAAGGACTGGATCACCGCCTGCAGCGCCGGCCAATAGAAGAAAATCAGGACGATCGCGAGCTGCGGCGCAACCAGCGCGTACGGTAACAGTCTTGACTGGAAAATGGCTTGCTTTTGCATGATGGGCGACGCCGGCAGGCCGTGCGGCCTGCCGGCGTCTTCGCCTTATTTTACGGCGGTCTTTTCGAACTGCCGCAGCATCGTGTTGCCGCGCTCGACCGCGGAATCCAGAGCCTGCTTGGCGGTCTTCTTGCCGGCCAGCGCCTGCTCGATCTCTTCCGACCAGACGTCACGCAGCTGCACCATGTTGCCGAGGCGCAGACCGCGCGAATTCTCGGTCGGCTCCTTGTTGGTCAACTCGAGCAGCGGGGTCTCGAGATAGGGCTGATCCTTGTAGAAGCCCTCTTCCTTGGCCTTGGCGTAGGCCGCCTTGGTGATCGGCAGGTAGCCCGAGGCCTTGTGGATATAGACCTGGCGGTCGGTGTCCGAGAGGAAGGTCAGGAACTTTGCGACGCCCTTGTATTCCTCGGCCGACTTGCCGCCCATCACCCACAGCGAAGCGCCGCCGATGATCGAGTTCTGCGGTGCGCCCTTGATATCAGGATAATACGGCATCGGCACGGCGGTGAAGGCGAACTTGGCCTGCGCCTTGACGTTGCCGAAGAACGCCGACGAGGTCAGGTAGATCGGGCACTCGCCGGAGGTGAAGCGACCCTCGCCGGTATTGGTGCGGCCGGCGTAATCATACGTCTTGGTCTTCTGCAGCTCGACCAGGGTTTCGAGGTGCTTGACCTGAAGCGGTCCATTGAACTCGAGCACGGTGTCGAAGCCGTCGAGGCCGTTGGCCTTGCTGGCGAGCGGCACGTTGTGCCAGGCCGAGAGCTGCTCGAGGTTGACCCAGGTGACCCAGGAGCCGGAGAAACCGCAGGTGTCGTGACCGGCAGCCTTCAGCTTCTTGGCGGCCTCGAACGTCTCGGGCCAGGTCTTCGGGATCTCGACATTCGCCTTCTTCAGCTCGTCGAGGTTGACCCACATCACGGTCGAGGACGAGTTGAAGGGGAATGAGAGCATCTCGCCCTTCGACGTCGAATAGTAGCCGGTGATGGCGGGCAGGTAGATCTTGGGGTCGAACTTCTCGCCGGCGTCGGCCATCAGCTTGTAGACGGGCTTCACGGCGCCGGTCGCGGCCATCATGGTCGCGGTGCCGACTTCGAACACCTGCATGATGTGCGGGGCGTTGCCGGCGCGGAACGCCGCGATGCCGGCGTTCATCGTATCGGGATAGTTGCCCTTGTAGGTCGGGATCACCTTGTAGTCGCTCTGCGACGCGTTGAAATCGGTGGCGAGCTTGACGATGACGTCGTTGTTGGCGCCGGTCATCGCGTGCCACCACTGGATTTCGGTCGCGGCCAAGGCCGGCGAGGCCGATAGTCCAACCGTGAGCGCAATAGCGGCAGCCGCTCCAAAGTGTCTAAGAGCCATCAAGTAAACCTCCCTTGGCCGTTCTCTTGGGCCGTCAAAAATGATCGCTTGCGCTAGCAGCGCCATATGACGTTCACATGACTGTGTAAGCGGCCGAAACGAAAGCGGCAAGCGCGGGAAAAGGGAAGCTGTCAAATAGGCGAATGCCGCGCGCGCAGCGTCCTCCGTTCGCGATGCACAGAGCGCCCGCGCCGCAGTGCGGCATTGCCGTCGGATGTGGAAGGCGTGGGTCCTAGCGCTTGCGCTCGGGTCCGCAGACCGTGCCCTGCGCGACCATCGCGTCGATCTCGGACCTGGAGTAGCCGAATTCGCCCAGCACCTCGGCCGCATGCTGGCTGAATTTCGGCGGCAGGCGCCGCAGGCTCGGCTTGCTGCGATCGAGCCGGATCGGGGATGCCACGCCCTTGTACCAATCCTTCTCGATGATATCGCCGCGCGCGATCGTATGCGGGTTGGTCAACGCCTGGTCGATCTTCTGTACGGGCCCTGCGGGCAGGCCGGCGGCGAGCAGGCGATTGCACAGCGGCTCGGCCTCGTGCTGGCTGAACACGGCGGCGAGCTCGGCGCGCAGCGCTTCGCGATTGGCGATGCGGTCCTTGTTGCGGGCAAAGCGCGGATCGGTGCCGAGCTCGGGCTTGCCGATCTCCTTGGCGAGCTTGCGGAAGGTGCCGTCATTGCCGACGCCGATGAAGATGTCGTCGGTCTTGGTCGGGAAGATCGCATAGGGCACGAGGTTGGGATGCTCGTTGCCGGTGAGCGCCGGCGGCTTGCCATGCATGAAATAATTCGCGGTGTGCGGATGCATGATGGCGAGACCGGTCTCGTACAGCGTGGTCTCCAGGAACTGGCCCTGGCCCGAGCGCTGCCGCTCCGAGAGCGCCATCAGGATGCCGATCGCCGCATAGAGGCCGGTGCCGATGTCGACCAGCGGCACGCCGATGCGCATCGGTCCGCTCTCGGGCGAGCCGGTCGCCGCGATCATGCCGGTCATGGCCTGGATGATGGCGTCATAGCCGGGATTGCCGCCGCGCGGGCCGTCGGCGCCGAAGCCGCAGATCCGGCAATGCACGAGGCGCGGAAATTTTTCCCGCAAGCTCTCGTTGCCGATGCCCCATTTCTCCAGCGTGCCCGGCTTGAAGTTCTCGATCAGGACGTCGGCGCTCTCCAGCATCTTGAGCAGCACGGCCCGGCCGCCCTCGGAGGCGAGGTCGAGGCCGATCGAGCGCTTGTTGCGGTTGATGCCGATGAAATAGGCCGCGTCCTCCTCGTGGAAGGGAGGGCCCCAGTCGCGCACCTCGTCGCCTGCGGGCGGCTCGACCTTGATCACGTCGGCGCCGTGGTCGGCGAGGATCTGGGTGCAATAGGGACCGCCGAGCACGCGCGTGAGATCGATCACGCGCAGGCCGCTCATTGCGCCCGTGGCGACTCCAGAACTGGCGGCTTCAGTCATGCCTTCGCGTCCCCTGTGTCGATGTGATCACAGGCCTAACGAGGTTCGTCCGAGCCGGCAATGGCTTCCCGCGTAGGGCGTCATGCAGGCCGCTCGCCGCAATCCCGCGGGATGGCAAATCAAACGGAAGCGGCCGGCCCGAGGGGATCCCGCGCCAGCCGCTTCAGCTACCCGATCAGACGACCGTCAGGCGAACGTCGACATTGCCGCGCGTCGCGTTGGAATACGGGCACACCTGATGCGCCTTCTCGACCAGCGCCTCGGCTTCCGCGCGGGCGAGGCCCGGCAGCGAGACGGCGAGGTCGATGTCGAGACCGAAGCCGCCGGCCGCGCGCGGGCCGATGCCGACGGTCGAGGTCACGGAGGCGTCGGCCGGAACCTTGGGGCCGCCCTGCGAGGACACGAACTTCATCGCGCCGATGAAGCAGGCGGCATAGCCCGCCGCAAACAGCTGCTCGGGATTGTTGCCGGCACCGCCGCCGCCGCCGAGTTCCTTCGGCGTGGTGAGCTTGACGTCGAGTGCGCCATCGAGGGTCGCAGCATGGCCGTCGCGGCCGCCGGTGGCCTTTGCGCTGGTCTTGTAAAGGACGTTCACTGACATTTTCGTCTCTCTGTGTTTCCGGGTAGGGTGCCATCCTTATCGCAAACAATTAGATTGTGCGCAATTGAAATTATGAGGTCTCACATTTAATTGTTCGCAATTGAATATGCCGCCGGCCGGCCCCAGAATGGAGCAAGTCCTGTGAGATTCTCCATGCCCCGGAAACATTCGGCAGCGGACGCGCCGCTGCGCCTCGACAACCAGATCTGCTTCGCGGTCTATTCGGCCGCGCATGCCTTCAACCGCGTCTACAAGCCGCTGCTGGACCGGCTCGGCCTGACCTATCCGCAATATCTGGTGATGCTGGTGCTGTGGGAGCGCGACGACGTGCCGGTGAAGAGCATCGGCGAAAAGCTGCACCTGGATTCGGGCACGCTGACACCGCTGCTCAAGCGGCTCGAGGCGGCCCATCTCGTCAAGCGCACGCGCTCGAGCGAGGACGAACGCCAGGTGCTGATCGCGTTGACCCCGCAGGGCCACGCCCTGAAGGACAAGGCCCGCGCCGTGCCGCAATCGATCCTGGCGGCGTCGGATTGTTCAGTCTCGGAACTGGTCGCGATGAAGGACGAGATTGTGGCGTTGCGCGATCGGCTGAATGCGGTGATCGGGGAGTAGGGTTAGAGGTGCTTCTTCGCGAAAGCGCGACCCGAGCCAGATTTCAGGTATCGCTCGAAGGCGACAGCGCGTGCCGCGTCATCAAACGCGAAATAGGTCCGAATTCGCCAAGGCCCGTACTTCGACGTGTGTGGCACCTCGCCGGCGTTATGTTTTGCCAAACGGGCTCGTAAGTCGTCGGTGATGCCAACGTAGAAGTGCTCGGAATCAAGGCTTTCGAGGATATAGACGTACTTCATTCCGCTTCCTCCTTGAAGGCAGGATAGCAGTTCCCGGGCGCCATAAGGTGCTTGCCTCGTCCGCCGTCGCCCTTCGGGCTATGGCGGGACAGCCTTCGCTCACTTCGCTACGAGGGACTTCCCGGGCTTGCCCAGCCGAAGCTCGCGAAGCGAGCGAAGGCTGGTGGAGCCAGGCGGGATCGAACCGCCGACCTCTTGCATGCCATGCAAGCGCTCTCCCAGCTGAGCTATGGCCCCTTAACCGTCCGACGCGCCTTGGGCGACGCGTCGGGAAAGACCCAGAACCACAGTTCTGGAATTATCTCAAGTCTCTTCGTCACCGCCGACATCACCAATGATGTCGGTCACGTCCTCATCGCCTTCTTCGTCGTCGGCGATAAAGGTCGAATCGTCGTCGTCATCGTCCTCGATGGTCTCATCGACTTCGATGTCGTCCTCGGATTCGGGCACGACGGCCTTGACCTTGCCGGTGTTCTCCTCGGCATCGGCCTCCTCGAGCGAGACCTCCTCGACCTCCGCCGGCTCCGGCGTGGCGTCGGCGGCAGCGGCTGCGTGGCGAGCTTCGGCGCCGCGGGGTGCGCGAGCCGGCGCGATGGGCGCGATCGGCACGACTTCACCGGTATAGGGCGAGATCACCGGATTCTTGTTGAGGTCATAGAACTTTTTGCCCGTGGTCGGGCAAATACGTTTAGTTCCGAGTTCGGACTTGGCCACGGCAGAGGAATCCTGGAAATGTCTGAAAAGCGGTGCTTCACTTGGCTAGTTGGCGGCCCGCTGTCAATAGCGCATTGCGGGAGAACGACATGCCCGTGACGGCGGGGAGACCATGTGGTACCTGCCCCGCGAGCCCCACGGGACGTTTCGGGCCTATCCAAGGACACAAACTTGACCGATTCCGACAAGCCGACGCCGCTCCAGTCGCGCGCCAGCGGTCCCCTGACCGGGAAAGTACGGGTGCCCGGAGACAAGTCGATCTCCCATCGTGCCCTGATTCTCGGGGCGCTCGCGGTCGGAGAGACGCGGATTTCGGGCCTCCTGGAGGGCGAGGACGTCCTTAACACCGCCAAATCCATGCAGGCACTTGGGGCCAGGGTCGAGCGCACCGGAGATTTCGCCTGGAAGGTGAACGGCGTGGGTGTCGCGGGCTTCGCGGAGCCCAAAGCGCCGCTGGATTTCGGCAACTCCGGCACCGGCTGCCGGCTCGTCATGGGCGCCGTCGCGGGCTGCCCGATCTCTGCGATTTTCGACGGCGATGCCTCGCTGCGCACCCGGCCCATGCGCCGGATTCTGGACCCGCTGGAAAAGATGGGTGCGAAGGTCGTCGCCGGCGGCGAGGGCGGCCGTCTGCCGCTGACCGTCCAGGGTGCGCGCGATCCGCTGCCGATCACCTACAAGACGCCGGTGGCCTCGGCTCAGATCAAATCCGCCGTGCTGCTCGCGGGCCTGGCCGCGCCGGGCACCACCACCGTGATCGAGACTGAGGCCAGTCGCGACCACACCGAGCTGATGCTCAAGCATTTCGGCGCCGAGATCAGCTCGGTGCGGGAAGGTCAGCACGGCCGTCGTGTCACGCTCGTGGGGCAGCCTGAGCTACATGGCGCCAACGTCATCGTGCCCGCCGATCCCTCATCGGCGGCGTTCCCCATCGTTGCCGCGCTGATCGTCGAAGGCTCCGACCTCGTCCTGTCCGATGTCATGACCAATCCGCTGCGGACCGGTCTTTTCACCACGCTGCGCGAAATGGGTGCCTCGATCGAGGAAAGTGAAGTTCGCGGCGACGCCGGCGAGCCGATGGCAAAGCTGCGCGTACGCGCCTCGAAACTGCGCGGTGTCGAGGTGCCGCCGGAGCGCGCACCGTCGATGATCGACGAATATCTGGTGCTGGCGGTGGCGGCCGCCTTTGCCGAGGGCACGACCATCATGCGCGGCCTCCAGGAGCTGCGCGTCAAGGAATCCGACCGTCTCGAAGCCACTGCCGCCATGCTCCGCGTCAACGGCGTCAAGGTCGAGGTCTCCGGCGACGATTTGATCGTCGAAGGCCGCGGCCACGTTCCCGGCGGCGGCGTCGTGGCCACCCACATGGATCATCGCATTGCGATGTCCGCGCTGGTGATGGGCTGCGCGTCGGACCAGCCGGTGACCGTCGACGACACCGCCTTCATCGCCACCAGTTTTCCGGATTTCATTCCGATGATGTGTTCGCTTGGGGCCGATTTTTCATGATCATCGCCATCGACGGGCCCGCGGCGTCGGGCAAGGGCACGCTCGGCAAGCGTCTTGCCCACCATTACGGCTACCGTCATCTTGATACCGGCGTGATCTATCGCGCGGTGGCCTATTCCCTGATGCAGTCCGGTCATGATCTCCGGGACGAGGCGGCGGCGGTCGCTGCGGCGCTGGAACTCGATCCTGAAAAGTTCGGCAATCCCGCCCTGAAGACCCAGAAGGCCGGCGAGGGCGCCTCCATCGTCTCGGCGATCCCCAGGGTGCGCGAGGCCCTGGTCAGTTTTCAGCGGCAATTCGCCGCCGATCCGCCCGGCGCCGTGCTCGACGGCCGGGATATTGGAACGGTGATCTGCCCCCATGCCGACGTGAAGATCTTCGTCGTGGCCGACCCCAAGGTCCGCGCCCGCCGCCGGACCATGGAGGCCAAGGCGCGGGGCGAGGAGGCCGACGAGGCGGCCGTGCTCGCCGACATCATCCAGCGCGACGAACGCGACAAGAACCGGGCGATCGCGCCCCTGAAGCCGGCCGCGGATGCTTACTTGCTAGATAACTCCCAACTGGATATAGAAGGCGGCGTCCGGGCCGCCATCGACATTATCGAGGCCGTCCGAGCGGGCCGGTCGCGGGGTTAAGCCGCTGCCGTCATTGGAGGAAGCGCCCGCTCCCGCTCTTTGAGGTCGATACTCTCGGTCCCTGCTTGGGGCCGACGCGATCCAGGTTCCGGACAAAAGATTTCCACGTATCGAACGCGCGGGCCTCAGCCGGCCCGCTTCCGCTGTTCCGCCCCCCAGGTCGGAGCAGCGAGCGGTCGCTCGAAGGTTCTGCGGACCTTCCGACACTGCGCGTACGATGCGCCCAAGAACCCAACGGCCGGCACGACATCCGCAACTGGAGAACAAATGGCTTCGACTTCTGCTGATACCTATAGCCCGTCGCGCGACGATTTCGCCGCGATGCTCGACGAGTCCTTCGCAGGCGGCAACCTGCAGGAAAGCTCAGTCATCAAGGGCAAGGTTGTTGCAATCGAAAAGGACATGGCCGTCATCGACGTCGGCCTGAAGACCGAGGGCCGCGTTGCCCTGCGCGAATTTTCCGGCCCCGGCCGCGACAGCGAGCTCAAGGTCGGCGACGAGGTGGAAGTGTTCCTCGACCGGATCGAGAACGCCCTCGGCGAAGCCGTGCTGTCGCGCGACAAGGCGCGCCGCGAAGAGAGCTGGGGCAAGCTCGAGAAGGCCTTCCAGAACAACGAGAAGGTCAACGGCGTCATCTTCAACCAGGTCAAGGGCGGCTTCACTGTCGACCTCGACGGTGCCGTGGCCTTCCTGCCGCGTTCGCAGGTCGACATCCGTCCGATCCGCGACGTTGCGCCGCTGATGAACAACTCGCAGCCGTTCCAGATCCTCAAGATGGACCGTCGCCGCGGCAACATCGTCGTGTCGCGCCGCACGGTTCTCGAAGAGACCCGCGCCGAGCAGCGTCAGGAGCTGGTGCAGAACCTCGAAGAGGGTCAGGTCATCGACGGCGTGGTCAAGAACATCACCGATTACGGTGCGTTCGTTGATCTCGGCGGCATCGACGGTCTGCTGCACGTCACCGATATCGCGTGGCGCCGCGTCAACCATCCGACCGAGGTGCTCTCGATCGGCCAGACCGTGAAGGTCAAGATCATCAAGATCAACCACGAGACGCACCGCATCTCGCTGGGCATGAAGCAGCTGTTGGACGATCCGTGGCAGGGCATCGAAGCCAAGTACCCGCTGGGTGCCCGCTTCACCGGTCGCGTCACCAACATCACCGACTACGGCGCGTTCGTCGAACTCGAGCCGGGCATCGAAGGCCTGATCCACGTCTCCGAGATGTCGTGGACCAAGAAGAACATGCACCCCGGCAAGATCGTTTCGACCTCGCAGGAAGTCGAAGTGCAGGTGCTGGAAGTCGATTCCGTCAAGCGCCGCATCTCGCTCGGCCTCAAGCAGACCATGCGCAACCCGTGGGAGGTCTTCGTCGAAGGTCACCCGACCGGTTCGACGGTCGAGGGCGAAGTCAAGAACAAGACCGAGTTCGGTCTGTTCCTGGGCCTCGAGGGCGACGTCGACGGCATGGTCCATCTCTCAGACCTCGACTGGAAGCAGCCGGGCGAGCAGGTGATCGACAACTACAAGAAGGGCGACATGGTGAAGGCCGTGGTGCTCGATGTGGACGTCGAGAAGGAGCGCATTTCTCTTGGAATCAAGCAGCTCGAAGGCGACCCCTTCGCCGAGCCGGGCGATGTCAAGAAGGGCGCGGTCGTGACCTGCGAAGTGATCGAAGTGAAGGAGAGCGGCATCGAGGTGAAGATCACCGGGACCGACTTCACCACGTTCGTGAAGCGCTCGGAGCTCGCCCGTGACCGCAACGATCAGCGCGCCGAACGCTTCGCCGTCGGCGAGAAGGTCGATGCCCGCGTGATCCAGTTCGACAAGAAGGCCCGCAAGGTCCAGGTGTCGATCAAGGCGCTCGAAGTCGCCGAAGAGAAGGAAGCCATCGCGCAGTACGGCTCCTCCGATTCGGGAGCGACGCTCGGCGACATCCTCGGCACCGCGCTCAAGAACCGCGACACCAAGTAAGCGAAACGCAGGTTTCGCTGCATCAAAGCCCCGGCGCGAGCCGGGGCTTTTTTGTTGTCGAGGTCGTAGCCTGGATGGAGCGAAGCGAAATCCGGGATTCGTGCGGCCGGCGGGATTCTCCCGGATTGCGCTTCGCTCCATCCGGGCTACCGCCTCCAATCGGGCTACGCGGCAGCCGGCCTTGTTTTCTTCTAATTGCGCCGCAATTGATGTATCGAGATAAGCCAATGCTGACGCTGCGACGGCGCAACGCGCTTGGCCTTTCATTTGGAGATATTGAGATGTCGCTCGATTCGGACATCATCGTCGATCGCCGCAGGATCCGCCGCAAGCTGACGTTCTGGCGCGTATTGGCCGCGCTGATCGCGATCGCGGCGATCGCAGGCTTCGCGCTGGTCGCGACGCCGGGTGCGCGCGGCACGTTCGCGTCCGCCGGCTCGATCGCGCGGGTCCAGATCGACGGCCTGATCCGGAGCGATTCCGATCGCACGCAGGCGCTGGAACGGCTGGAGAATTCGCAGGCTGCCGCCGTCATCGTTCACGTCAATTCGCCGGGCGGCACCACCGCCGGCTCCGAGCAGCTCTATGATTCGCTTATGAGTCTGAAGGCAAAGAAGCCGCTCGTCGTGGTCGTCGAAGGCCTCGCCGCCTCCGGCGGCTACATCACCGCGATCGCCAGCGATCACATCATCGCCCAGCAGAGCTCGCTGGTCGGCTCGATCGGCGTGCTGTTCCAATTTCCGAACGTCTCGGAGCTGTTGAAGACCGTCGGCGTCAAGGTCGAGGAGGTAAAATCCACGCCGCTGAAGGCCGCGCCCAACGGTTTCGAGCCGACCAGCCCCGAGGCACGGGCGGCGCTCGATGCGCTGGTGAAGGATTCCTATGCCTGGTTCAAGGGATTGGTGAAGGAACGGCGTGGCATGGATGACACGCAGCTCGAGAAAGTGGTTGATGGCCGTGTCTTCACCGGACGCCAGGCCATCGATCTCAAGCTGATCGATCAGATCGGCGACGAGAAGACCGCGGTGACCTGGCTGGTCGAGCAGAAGGGCGTCAAGAAGGGGCTCTCCGTGCGCGATTACAAGCTGCAGCCGCGCTTCAGCGATCTGCCGTTCCTCAAGGCGGCGGCCGCAGTGACGCTGGAAGCACTGGGTTTAGGCTCGATTGCGCATCAAATCGCGCAAACCGGGGTCGTGCAGGCGGTCGATCGGCTCGGAATGGATGGGATGCTGGCTTTGTGGCAGCCGGCGGCGTCGAACTGACCGGAACCGGGCGAGCCCCAGAGGTTTTTCCCGTTCGGCGCGTGCAGGGCCAGCCCGCTTTTTCGGCATTTGTCACGTATTTTCACGACGCTCAACCTTCATTTAGCGTCTTGACAGATCACGGTATTTTCACGGAAATGGTCGTCCGCACGCTCCCGGGTCCTATCTCTCGATGATCAAATCCGAACTTGTTCAGCGTATCGCCGAGCACAACCCGCATCTGTACCAGCGGGATGTCGAGAACATTGTGAATGCGATTCTCGAAGAGATCGTAGCGGCTCTCGCGCGCGGTGACCGCGTCGAGTTGCGCGGCTTCGGTGCCTTCTCGGTCAAGCATCGCCCTGCACGCGCAGGGCGCAATCCGCGCACCGGCGCCCATGTGCCTGTCGATCAGAAGAGCGTTCCGTTCTTCAAGACCGGCAAGGAAATGCGCGAACGGTTGAATCGCGACCATCCGGATCCAGGCGCGCCAGACTGAGGTCCACCTCAGGGTTTCCCGCGGTCGCCAGCGATGCGGCCGCAAGCTTGATTCAAGGCGAGCGAGCCGAGATGCGAAAATTCCTGACCGCGCTGGTCGTGATTCCGCTGGGCCTGGTCCTGATGGTCTTTGCCGTCGCCAACCGGCATTTCGTCACGGTCTCGTTCGATCCCTTCGTTTCCAACGACCCGTCATTCTCGGTCACGCTGCCGCTGTTCCTGCTCCTGATCGTGGTGGCTGCGCTCGGGGTGGTCGCGGGTGGTTGTGCCGTCTGGTTGGGCCAGCGGCACTGGCGGCGTGCGGCGCGCCGGCATGACGCGGATGCCCGGGCCGCACGAGGCGAGCTGGCCGATCTGCGGGCCCAGTCTGCCGCAGCCAGGCCCGAGGCCCAGCGCCTCCCCGTTCCCTCCGGTGTGGGGCTTTACGGGCCCGTCGGGCGAGACAAGCAGCGCGCGACGTTGTAGAAGCGGCCGCAACCGAAAAGCCTGTTTTCCGGCCGCGGACCCGCGGCCTCCATTTGCTTTGAGCCCATATCCGTCGAGAACATGTCCCTGCTCGTCAAAATCTGCGGCCTGTCCACGCCCGAGACGCTCGAAACGGCGCTCGATGCGGGTGCCGACATGGTGGGGTTCGTGTTCTTCCCGCCGTCGCCGCGACATTTGTCGCTGGAAGCCGGCCGGGAGCTCGGCCGGCAGGTGAAGCGGCGCGCGCTCAAGGTCGCGCTCACCGTCGATGCCGCCGACGCCACGCTCGACAACATCATGGACGCGCTGTCGCCGGACATTTTCCAGCTTCATGGCACGGAGAGCGTGGCCCGGCTGCGCGACATCAGGCAACGGTTCGGTCGTCCGGTGATGAAGGTCGTGCCGGTCGCAACGTCGGCCGATCTCGCCGTGCTGCCCGGTTACGCGGAGGTTGCCGAACGCATCCTGTTCGACGCGCGCGCACCGAAGGACGCAACGCGGCCGGGCGGCCTCGGTGCACCGTTCGATTGGCATCTGCTCGGAAACCTGGAGCTGAAGGTGCCGTATATGGTCTCGGGCGGCCTCAGCGCCGACAACGTCGCCGAGGCCGTTCGCGTCACCCGCGCCGGTGGCGTCGACGTCTCCTCCGGTGTCGAGAGCGCCCCGGGCGTGAAGGACCCCGAGATGATCAAGGCCTTCATTCGCGCTGCGCGCGCAAGCCAAGATGCAAGTCAAGAATTGAGCGTCCGATGAATGTTGTAAAACCCAATTCCTATCGCAGCGGCCCCGACGAGCGCGGCCATTTCGGCATTTTCGGCGGACGCTTCGTTGCCGAAACCCTGATGCCGCTGATCCTCGATCTGGAGAAAGCCTACACCGAGGCCAAGGCCGACCCGGCCTTCCAGACCGAGATGAACGGCTATCTCAAGAATTATGTCGGTCGGCCCTCGCCGCTCTATTTAGCCGAGCGTCTGACCGAGCATCTCGGCGGCGCGAAAATCTACCTCAAGCGCGAAGAGCTCAACCACACCGGCTCGCACAAGGTGAACAATGTGCTCGGCCAGATCATGCTGGCGCGGCGCATGGGCAAGAAGCGCATCATCGCCGAGACCGGCGCCGGCCAGCACGGTGTTGCCACCGCGACGCTGTGTGCGCGCTTCGGCCTGGAATGCATCGTCTATATGGGCGCCGTCGACGTCGAGCGGCAACAGCCCAACGTCATCCGGATGGAGATGCTGGGCGCGACGGTCATTCCGGTGCAGTCGGGCACGCGCACGCTGAAGGATGCCATGAACGAGGCGCTGCGCGACTGGGTCACCAACGTGCACAACACGTTCTACTGCATCGGCACGGTCGCGGGTCCCCATCCCTATCCGACACTGGTGCGCGACTTCCAGTCGATCATCGGCAACGAGACCAAGGCGCAGATGCAGGAGATCGAAGGCCGCCTGCCGGACTCGCTGGTCGCCTGTATCGGCGGTGGCTCCAACGCGATGGGCCTGTTTCATCCGTTCCTCGACGATTCCACCGTCGAGATCTTCGGCGTCGAAGCTGCGGGCCACGGGCTGACGCAACTGCATGCGGCGTCGATCGCCGGCGGCCGTCCCGGCGTGCTGCACGGCAATCGCACCTATCTCCTGATGGACGCGGACGGCCAGATCCAGGACGCACATTCGATCTCCGCCGGCCTCGACTATCCCGGCATCGGCCCCGAGCACTCCTGGCTGCACGAGATCGGCCGCGTGAACTATCTCTCCGCGACCGACGACGAGGCCCTCGCGGCGTTCCAGTTGCTGTCAAAGCTGGAAGGTATCATCCCCGCGCTCGAGCCGGCACATGCCATCGCCAAGGTGATGGAGCTCGCGCCGAAGCGGACGAAGGATCACCTGATGGTCGTCAACCTCTCCGGCCGCGGCGACAAGGACGTCCCGCAGGTCGGCGACATCCTGAGGGGCAAGAGCAAGTGACCACGCGTATCGACACCCGTTTCGCCGAGCTGAAAAAACAGGGCCGCGCGGCCTTCGTTACCTATGTGATGGCCGGCGATCCCGATCCGGCGACGTCGCTCGAGATCGTCAAGGCGCTCTCGAAATCAGGCGCGGACGTCATCGAACTCGGCATTCCCTTCACCGATCCGATGGCGGACGGTCCGTCGATCCAGGCCGCCGGGCTCCGCGCGCTCAAGGTCGGCATGACACTGAAGAAGACGCTCGATCTGGTGCGCGGCTTCCGCAAGGACGACAACGTCACGCCGCTGGTGCTGATGGGCTATTACAATCCGATCTACATTTACGGCGTCGACAGGTTTTTGGCTGATGCCAAGACGGCCGGCGTTGACGGTCTGATTATCGTCGATTTGCCGCCAGAGGAAGACGAGGAGCTCTGCATTCCCGCGCTGAAGGCGGGCCTGAACTTCATTCGCCTCGCGACCCCGACCACCGACGACAAGCGCCTGCCCGCGGTGCTCGCTAACACATCAGGCTTTGTCTATTACGTCTCTATCGCCGGCATCACCGGTGCGGCAGCGGCGGATGCGAATGCCGTCGGTGAAGCTGTCGCGCGCATCAAGCGGCATACCAAGCTGCCGATCTGCGTTGGTTTTGGCATCCGCACACCGGAGGCGGCACGCGCCATTGCCGAGAAGGCCGATGGTTCGGTGGTCGGCACCGCGCTGGTCGATGCCCTCAAGAACAGCCTCGATGCGGACGGGCGCGCCACCGGTAAAACCGTCAATGCCGTCGCCGAGCTGACCGCGGCACTGGCCCAGGGCGTCAAAGGCGCGCAACAGGCGGCGGAATAGGCCATAATTCCGCTTCCAAGTCCGACGAGCAAGGCAGGCGACACGGCGGCTTGCCGGGCCGGGTCCCGGCCGCCATATATCCCTTCAGGTGGTCCCCAGGCGGGATCGCACATCGGAGCAAACCATGAACTGGCTTACCAATGTGGTCCGGCCGAAGATCCGCAACATGCTGCGGCGGGAGACGCCGGAGAATCTGTGGATCAAGTGCCCGGATTCCGGACAGCTCGTGTTCTACAAGGACGTCGAGGCCAACCAGTTCGTCATCCCCGGCTCGAACTATCACATGCGCATGAACGCAGTGGCGCGTCTGAAGTCGATTTTCGACAACGAGACCTGGTACGACGTCGCGCTGCCCGACGTCACGCCCGATCCGCTCAAGTTCCGTGACGAGAAGAAGTACGTCGATCGCATCAAGGATGCGCGCGCACGAACGAACCTCAATGATGCGATCAAGGTCGGCTACGGCAAGCTCGAAGGTGCCGCCGTCGTCGTCGCCGTGCAGGATTTCGACTTCATGGGCGGCTCGCTCGGCATGGCCGCGGGCGAAGCCATCGTGCGCGGGCTCGAACTTGCGGTCGAGAAGAAGTCACCCTTCATCGTGTTCGCCGCCTCAGGCGGCGCGCGGATGCAGGAAGGCATCTTGTCGCTGATGCAGATGCCGCGTACCACGGTCGCGGTGCAGATGCTGCGTGAGGCAAAACAGCCCTACATCGTCGTGCTGACCAACCCGACCACCGGCGGCGTCACCGCGTCTTACGCGATGCTCGGCGACGTGCAGATCGCCGAGCCCGGTGCGCTGATCGGTTTTGCCGGCGCGCGCGTGATCGAGCAGACCATTCGCGAAAAACTCCCCGAGGGTTTTCAACGCGCCGAATATCTCAAGGAGCACGGCATGATCGACATGGTCGTGCATCGCCACGAATTGCGTCCGACCCTGGCGCGGCTCTGCCGCCTGTTGACCAGGGCACCTGCGCTTGAGACCGCGTCAAAGCCGGTGCAGCCGGTCGTCAGTCCGGCGCAGATCGTATCGGCTCCCGAAACGGCGCCGGCCGCGCCGCACGCGTGAACGCTTCCTCTGACAGCGCAAAGCGGCCGCTCGACGAATTGATCGGGCGGCTGTCGGCCCTGCATCAGAAACGCATCGATCTCGGGTTGGAGCGGATGCACCGCCTGCTCGATCGGCTCGGTCATCCCGAGCGCAAGCTGCCGCCGGTGATCCACATCGCCGGTACGAACGGCAAGGGCTCGACGCTCGCTTATCTGCGCGCGACGCTGGAGGCCGCCGGCCTGCGCGTCCACGCCTACACATCGCCCTATCTCGTTCGCATCAACGAATGTTTCCGGCTCGGCCGCGTCGGGGGCGGCGTGCTCGTCAGCGACGACGAGTTGCGCGCGGCGCTGGAACAGGTCGAGCGTGTCAATGCCGGCGAGCCGGCCACCGTGTTCGAGCTCAAAACGGCGGCGGCGTTTCATCTGTTCGCGCAAAACCCGGCCGATGTGGTTCTGCTGGAGGTTGGCCTTGGCGGCCGGCTTGATTCAACCAACGTGGTCGATGCGCCGGCGGCCTGCGTGATCACGCCTGTCAGCATGGACCACATGGATTTCCTGGGCGACACCTTGACGTCGATCGCGGGGGAAAAGGCCGCGATCATCAAGCGTGGCGTGCCGGTCGTCTGCGCCGAGCAGCCGGCTGAGGCGATGGCCGTGATCGAGGCGCAGGCCAAGCGCATGCGCGCGCCGTTATTTGCCGCGGGCGAGAGCTGGCATGTCAATGTCGAGCACGGGCGGCTGGTTTATTCCGATGAGCGCGGCTTGATGGATCTCACCGCGCCGCGCCTGTTCGGCCGCCACCAGTTCGACAATGCCGGTCTCGCCATCGCGACGTTGCGGGCCACCAACGCCTTCAAGATCAACCAGGCGGCGTTCGAGGCCGGGATCGTCGGTGCGGAATGGCCGGCACGGATGCAGCGCATTGCGTCTGGAGAGCTGCTCGCTTGGGGACCGCAGGGATCGGAGATCTGGCTCGACGGCGGCCATAATGCGGAAGGCGGCCGCGTTGCGGCGGCCGCGCTCGGCGATCTCGAAGAACGGGTGTCGCGGCCGCTGGTCGTGATCGCCGGCATGATGGCCAACAAGGACGCGCAGGGTTTTCTCGCCAATTTCGCCGGTCTGACCCGCCATATCATCGCGGTGCCGATTCCCGACACCGACAATGCCATGCCGGTCGACCGCCTCACGGATGCCGCCCGCAGCCTCGGCATGCGCGTCGAGCCCGCGCCCGGTGTCGAGGCCGCACTGCGCGCCTTGGCGAAGCTCGCCTACGAAGTGCCGCCGCGCATCCTGATCACCGGCTCGCTCTATCTCGCAGGCCACGTACTCGCCATCAACGGCACGCCTCCTGCATAGAGGTTGGGTAGCCCGGATGGAGCGAAGTGCAATCCGGGATTGTACCAAAAGCGACAAAGGCCCCGGATTACGCTTCGCTCCATCCGGGCTACAGGAAGACCCATGCGTTTTGCCGTGATTGCCGACGTCCACGGAAACTACCTCGCGCTGGAAGCTGTGCTCGCCGACATCCGCGCGCAGGGCGTCTCCGACATCGTCAATCTCGGCGATATGCTCAGCGGCCCGCTTGATGCGCGCCGCACGATCGAGATGCTGATGAAGCTCGACGCCGTGCACGTGCTCGGCAATCATGACCGCTATCTGCTCGACCGTCCGCCGGAGAAGATGGGCTCGTGGGATCGCCCGGCCCATGCCGCGCTCGATGCCGCGCAACTGGATTGGCTGCGCGCGCAGCCGATGACGCGCGTGTTTCGCGAGCAGGTTTTCATGTGTCATGCGACGCCCGACAATGACGAAGTCTATTGGCTCGAAACCGTGCATCCCGACGGCGCGGTGGCGCTGTCGCCGCTCGACCGCATCGAGCAGTTTGCGCAAGGCATCGCGCAATCGCTGATCCTGTGCGCCCACACCCATCTCGCCCGTGCGGTGCGACTTCGCGATGGAAGGCTGATCGTCAATCCCGGCAGCGTCGGCGGCCCGGGCTTTCGTGACAAGCATCCATTCCCGCATGTCGTCGAGGCCGGCACGCCGGACGCGCGCTATGCGATTCTCGAGCTAACCGATGGTGCCTGGCAGGTCACGTTCCGCCATGTCGTCTACGATCACGAGGCGATGGCTGCGCTCGCTCGCCGCAACGGCCAGCCGGAGTTGGCGAACGCGCTGGCGACGGGATGGATCGGATAGTGGTCGGTTCGTAGCCCGGATGGAGCGCAGCGTAATCCGGGAATCGCACCACAAATGACGACCGCCCCGGATTACGCTGCGCTCCATCCGGGCTACCGGCTACGGTTGTTTCAACAGCTTCATCGGATCGGCGACCTTCTGCTTCAACTGCTCAAAGCTGCATTGCCGCGGCGCCTTGTCGGGGCGCCAGCGCAGGATCGAGGTGCCGTGGCGAAAGCGCTCGCCGCTGAAATGGTCATAGCAGACCTCGATCACGAGCTTCGGCTTGAGCGGACACCACTTCGCAGACCGCTCGGTGGACCAGCGGCTCGGCCCACCCGGCGCGTTGCCGGTGAAGCCGGGCTCGCCGATCAGCGTCTCCAGCCGATCGGTCAGATCGGGCTTTTCCGTCGCCTTGATCGCCGAGGTAAAACCGACATGGTGCAGGAGACCTTCGTCATCATAGAGTCCGAGCAGCAGCGACCCCACCACCTTGCGGCCGGCGATCTTGTTGGTGGCGTAGCGGAAGCCGCCAACCACGCAATCGGCGCTGCGGAATTTCTTGATCTTCTGCATGCCGTCGCGATTTCCCGCCTGGTAGGGCAGGTCAACGCGCTTGGCGATGACGCCGTCCGAGCCGCCGCCGGATTGCGCCAGCCATTTTTTCGCGATGGCGTAGCTCGTGGTCGCCGGTGAGAGGCGGAAGAGGCTGCCTGTCAGATTGGCTTTGGCAAACGCTTCCAGCGCCGGCCGTCGTTCGCTCAGCGGCTGCTCGGCAAGCTGTTTCTCCCTGGTCGTCGCAAGCAGATCGAAGGCGAGATACAGCGCTGGCGTTTCCTGCGAGAGCTTCTTCACACGGCTCGCCGCCGGGTGAATCCGTTGCAGCAGCGCGTCGAAGGAAAACCCCTTGCCGTGTAGCACGACGATCTCGCCGTCCAGCGTGAAACGATCCGCCCTCAGCTTCAGCGCCGCGGCGACGATCTCGGGGAAATAACGCGCGAGGTCTTCGCCGGATTTCGAGCGCAGATCAATGCTGCCGCCGTTGCGCGACAGCAGACAGCGGAAGCCATCCCATTTCGGCTCGTATTGCCACTCCTTGCCGCGCGGGATCGCGTCGACCGAGCGCGCCTCCATCGCCACGAGGGGGGCCGACTTTCGGGCGCGCTTTGCGGGAGGAGGAGGCAACAGGCGGGACTCATCAAACGCTGGACTGTCCCATCAACGCGAAACGGCCGACTTTCGCCGGCCGTTTCCAAAAATATTCTTGTGCGCGGCGGATCAGACCGCGGAGGTGATCCACTGCTGCAGCTTCGCCTTCGGTGCCGCGCCGACCTGGCGGGAAGCCATCTCGCCGCCCTTGAAGATCATCAGGGTCGGGATCGACATCACGCCGTATTTCGACGCCGTCTTCGGGCTCTCGTCGACGTTGAGCTTCACGATCTTGACCTTGTCGCCCATCGCGCCGGCGATCTCGTCGAGCGCGGGTGCGATCATGCGGCAGGGGCCGCACCATTCGGCCCAGAAATCGACGACCACGGGGCCGTTTGCCTTGAGCACTTCGGCTTCGAAATCGGTGTCAGAAACCTTACCAACGGCCATGGGAGTACCTCGTACCTGAGAGAAGGGCGCGACGGGAATCGCGCCCGAGATCATGGCGTCAACCTATGAATGGCTCCTTGCCGGGTCAAGGACGCTCACACCGAGATGAAGAGATGCCAGCGCCGCGTCCAGCGCGGGAGCGGAAATCTCCATATATTCAAGGGCCTCGGTCCAGAGCAGGACGGCGCGGACAGGCTTTTGGGGATAAAGCCGCGATAGCACCGCCCGATATAGCGCCAGCTGCCGGACATAGGCGGCGGGCGCGGCGGCGGCGCTCTTGGGAGCCGCCTGATTGGTCTTGAAATCGACGATCAGGATCTCATCCGGCCGAACGACCAGCCGGTCAATCTGGCCGGACACCAGTGCGGGGGTGCGGCCCGGCCGTTCCAGCCGGCCGACGATCGCGACCTCCGCCCGGCTGCCGGCGGCAAACACCGGGGCAAACCGCGGCTCGGCGATCAAGGCGAGCACCTTGTCGGCCAGCGCGGCGCGGTCAGCCTCCGCCCAGTCCGCGGCATTGCGCGCCATGAAGCCGAGCGCGGCCTCGCGCCGGCGCTCAGCGGCGATGTCGGGGAGCGATTGCAGCAGCCGATGCACCAGCGTGCCGCGTTGCAGCGCGAGCGCGCGGGACTGCACTGATTCGCCAGACAGAACCGTGCGGCCTTCCCCGGACGGCTGGCCGGAGGGGCGCACCGGATCGTCGTCGATGGTCTCGCGCGGTGGTCGTGTCAGCAGCCAGTCCGGGAGCGCGGTCGCCTGATCCAACGAGGCCGCGGGCGTGCCCAGCGCCACGACATCCTCCGGTCGGGAGAACCGCGTCACCTTGCCCAGCGGCGTCTCGATTGTCTCTTTCGTCAGGCCCGAGCCGGCGAGCCCGGTGTCGACCAGATCGTACCAGCTCAGCTTGCGGACCGTCTTCATGTTGCCGGGCATGCAGCCGCCGACGATGAGCCGGTCGGCGGCGCGCGTCATCGCGACGTAGAGCAGGCGGCGATATTCGTCCTCGGTCTCCTCGAGCATCGCCATGCGGGCGTCGGCGACGGGCTTGGGATCGTCCGCCTTGCGTCCGGCCCAGACCACCACCTCGCCGCCATTGCCGCGCGGGACGTGGATCAGCCGCAGCCGCTGCGAATCCGCAGGCGACGATGTGGTATCGACCATGAACACGACCGAGGCCTCCAGGCCCTTGGCGCCGTGCACGGTCATCACCCGCACCTCGTCGCGCGAGATCTCCATGTCGCGCTTCACCTCGGTATCGGCCGAGCGCAGCCAGGCTATGAAACCCTGCAGCGAGGCCGGCGCCTTGCGCTCGTAATTCAGCGCCAGCTCCAGGAACTCATCGAGCGCGTCATTGGCCTCATGACCGAGCCGGCGCAGCATGCGCGCGCGCCCGCCGTCGCCCCCGAGCAGCCAGGCGTAAAAGGCGAACGGCGTCTCCTCGCGGGCTCGGGTTTCACAGGCTTCGAGGCGTTGCAACGTCGCGGTGAATTTTTCGCTTGTCGCGGCATGCTCGCCAAGCGCGCGGCGCAGCGATCCCTTGCGGTCATGGGCCAACTGGAACAGATCGTCGTCGTCGAGCCCGAACAGCGGGCTCTTCAGCGCCACCGCGAGCGCGAGATCGTCCTGCGGCAGCAGCAGCGCGTCCGCAAGATTCATCAGGTCGATGATTCCGATGTGCTCGGTGAGCTTGAGCCGGTCGGCGCCGGCGACCGGCACATTGGCGTGCTTCAGCGCCTGGATCACCGCGTCGAACGCATTGCCGCGCCGCCGCACCAGGATCAGCATATCGCCATAGCGCAGCGGACGCCGCTCGCCTTCGTGCCCGGTCAGCGTGCCGCTCTCGACCAGCCGCTTGATCTCGGTCTGGATCCGGCGCGCGAGCTTGACCTCGGGGCTGGTGGCGGCGACGCCGTCGAACGGCGCGCGCCAGCCCTCGATCTCCTGCCTGTCGTCGGCTTCCGCAAGGTCCCAGAGCTCGATCACGCTGGGGCCGGCATCGCCGAGTGCATTGTGCAGAGGATGACCGGTCTCGATCGAATGGATGCTCTTGTAGATCGCGGGCTCGCGGAAGACCTGGTCCACCGAATGCAGGATCGCGGCGCCGGAGCGGAACGAATAGGTGAAGGCGACCGGATCGAATTTCAGTCCGGCCGCCGTGAATTTGCGGTGCAGCTCGCGCCGGCGAGCATCGAATTCTCGGGGCTGAGCACCCTGAAACGAGAAGATCGACTGTTTCTCGTCGCCGACGGCGAACACGGTGCGGTTCAGGCCCTCGCGCGCGCCCTCGCCGGCGGTGAATTCCGAGATGATGTGCGCGACGATGTCCCATTGCCGCGGACTGGTGTCCTGGGCTTCGTCGATCAGAACGTGATCGACGCCGCGGTCGAGCTTGTAATGCACCCAGCCCGAGGAAACGCGATCGAGCATCGCAAGCGTCTTGTCGATGAGATCGTCATAGTCAAGCAGCCCGCGCTCCTGCTTCTCGCGGCGGTAGTTTGCGGCAGCCGCGGTCGCGATATGCAGCAGGGCCGCGGTGCGGTCGCGCATGGTCACCGCACGGCGCTTCTCGACCAACCCACTGACGCGCTGCGCCTCGTTCTCGAACAGGCGGGCGACGGACGGGTTGTGATCGCAGAACTTCTTGGTCAGCACCGCCTTGCGCGGCAGCTTTTCGTCGGTCAGGAAAACGCTGAGATAGGCATCGACCTGCGCGGCGCCGGAAAATACCTTTGCCTCGCGGAGCCGGCAGGCCTGGTCGTTGTCGGACTTGCTGCCGTCCTCCAGCGCAAAGGCGATGTCGTCCCAGCGAGATCGCGGCAGGAACGGACCGTCGACAATCTCAGTCTCGACGTCCTCGATCCGATCGCTCGCGTCCACGCCCAGCGCGGCCGCCATCTGCACGGCAGCCAGCTCCGCGCTGCCGGCTTCGTCGGTCCAGGCCATGAAATGATCGCGGCTCAGGCAGGCCTCGCGCACCACTTCCTTGAAGGTGACGTCGGCCGCGCCCGCCATCGCGGTCAGCAGCGCGCGGCCGGTGATGCTGTCGGGGTCGCTCGCGGCCTCCAGCAGCACCTTCAGATTGGCGCGTTCCATCATGTCGGTCTGGTCGCGCTCGTCGATCACGGCGAAGCGCGCGGGGACATTGGCCTCGAACGGAAACTGTTGGAGCAAACGCGTGCACAGCGCGTGGATGGTCTGCACCTTCAGCCCGCCCGGCGTCTCCAGCGCACAGGCGAACAGCTTTCGCGCCTTGCGGCGCGCGTCTCGATCGGGATGCGGGATGCCGACGGCGCGGATGGCGTCATTGAGCCCGGTATCATCGAGCGTCACCCAATGGCCGAGCGTGGTGAACACGCGCTCGGCCATGTTGGCGGCGGCCGCCTTGGTGAAGGTGATGCAGAGGATCTTTTCCGGCGGCACGCCCGCGAGCAGCAGGCGGATCACGCGCTGCACCAGCACATGCGTCTTGCCCGAGCCCGCATTGGCCGACACGAAGGCCGACGCGGTCGGGTCCGATGCGCGCGCTTGCCTGGCGCGCACCTCATCCGGGATGGGGCGCGGTGCCTTCACCATTCCTCGATCCCCAATCCGCCGGCCGCGGACCATTCCTTGATCCGGGCAAGATCGTCATAGGCGCCGTAGCGGTTGGTCCACATCGGCAGGTTCAACGAGGTGTAGGGCTGGTTCTCGTCCTCGAAGGCGCGGATCAGCGCCTCGAGCTTGGCCCTGGCCTCGGCAGCCGCGGTGTCCGGCGGCTGTGGCTCATCACCTTGCCTATACCTAAGCTCGAGAATGCGTTCTTCGCCCGGCGGATTGTTGCCGCTCAGGCGAACATAGACGAGCTGGCTCACCGACGCGCCGGCGTCGATTCCGGGAAAACCGCCCTCGCGCAGGATCGCGGCTTCCAGCGTGAGCTGCGGCGACAGGCCCATGCGGACCTGCTTGCCGGTCGGCGGCTGGCCGGTCTTATAGTCAAGGATGGCGTAGCCGCCGCCCTGGCGCCGTTCGATGCGGTCGGCGCGGGCGGAGAGACGGAAGCTGCGCCCATGGTCGAGCGGGATCGAAATCTCGCCGCGAGTTTCCGCGGCGATCGCCTCGATCGCGTCGCGCCGCGCCGTCTCCCATTCGCCGAACCAGCGCGCGATGCGCTGGAAGCGCGGCCACCACAGCGCCCGCGCCTCGGGTCGCTCCATCAGCGGCGCGAAGTATTTTTCGCCGATCGCGCGCAGCACGCGGGCGGGATCATCGGGCAGATTCGTGGCGTAGCGCTCCGTGAACTCCCCGAGCGCATCATGGATCGCCGAGCCGCGGTCGGCGGCCGACAGCGGCATGTCGACGGGATCGAGCGCGTCGAGCCGCAAAATGTGTTTTGCGTAGATCGTATAGGGATCGCGCAGCCAGTCCTCGATCCCAGTCACAGACATCCTGAGCGGCCGGGTCGCGCGTGGCGGTCGCGGCTCGGGCTGCTTGATCGGCCTCACCTCGTCGGGCTGGTCCAGCGCGGCTGCGAACTGCACGTATGTCTCGCCCGCGCGAATCGCGGCCTTCCAGTGCGCATCGCCCGCGACGGCCTCCAACCGGTGCAGGAAGCGCGAGGCGACCGCCGGCGCACCGCCAGCCTTGGCGGAGTGGGTGAGGATGACCTCGTCGCCACCGAGCAGTTGCGCAAAATCGTGGGCGGAGAGGCCGATACGGCGTTCCGGCAGATCGAGGCCCAGCTGGTGCCGCATCGGCCGGCTCAGCCAGGGATCGATGCGCGGCGCCGGCGGCCAGACGCCCTCGATCAGCCCGCCGACGATGATTCGGTCGGCCTGCATCAGGCGTGATTCCAGCGGGCCGTAGATCTGAAGCCGCGCGCCCGGCCTGTCCCGCCGCCGCACCGCCCGATCGCTGAACGCGGTCTGGAACACGTCTGCGTAGTCGGGCAGCGTGACCATCAATCCGCTGGTGGTGCCGCCGCGCAGGAGATCGTCGAAGGCGCTCGCGAGCGCGAGGCCTTCGCGCTCCTCGAATGCCAAGGAAATGCCCTGCTCGTCGCGCGACAGCTCGATCATGATCTCGCGATGCCGATGCGCGAGCTCGGCGAAGTCATACGGCTTTGATGAAGCAAGACTCTCGATCGGCGCCAAGGCTTGTCGCAAGCCATCGATCAGCACCTGAATGCGATCGAGATCTTCCGCTTTGAGACGTGCGCGCGGCTCGGCCTTGTGCAGCGCGGAGACCTCGCTGCGCCACAGCTTTGCCAGCTCCTCGCGAAAGCGATTGAATTCGCGCAGCAGGCCGGCGGTGCCCGCGGGCGGGCGCGTGCCGCGCAACAAAGCGAGCTCCAGGCCTTCGATCGCCACTTTCCATGCGCCGGGCGCCCGGCCGAGCCGACACAGCGGATGCTTCAGCATCGCCAGCAGCGTCGGCGGCTCCAATCCCTTGGTCGCGGCCTCCGCTGTCAGCCGCGCAAAGACGCCGGCGGACGTTTCAATCAGGACGTCGCCGCCGGAATCATCGAATGCGAGATCCCATCGGCTCAGCGCGGCCATCACCCGCCGCGCCAGCGCGCGATCGGGCGTGACAAGCGCCGCGGATTTGTCGAGATGCCGCGCCTCGCGCATCGCAATGGCGATGGCGAGCGCTTCCATTTCAGGGTTGGGAGCTTCGACAACCGCGAGGTTCTTCATGCCGCCGGTGATCTTTAAGGCCACATCCGGCTGCTTCAGCCGGTCGTGCCAGATCTCGGTCTTGGCCGACGGCCGCATCGATTCCGACGCCAAGAGATCACGACCGCCTTCCGCCGGAGGCTTGAGGATATCGACGTCGCTGCGCTTGATGCCAAAACGATCCAGCAGCGCGTGCATGGCATATTGCGGATGGTTCGAGACCGGATTCTCCGCGAACTTGCCGAGCGAGTCGCGTACGCCGCCGATGCTGCGCCAGGCATCGTCGTCGAGGTCAGTGTCGAGGCCGGGCAGCACCACGGCGCCATGCGGCAGCGAGGCGACTGCGTGGAGAAATCTTGCCGTGGCCGGCATCGAACCGGTCGAGCCGGCCGCGATCACGGGGCCATGGGGATGCGCGGTCAGCCGCCTGGCTTCGGCATCGATCAGAAGGTCGCGGCGGGCAGCGGGCTCGATGCGTTTGATCTCGGCGAGATGACCGGGCCAGGCGATGCGCGCGATGCGCAAGAATTCAAGCGAGTGCTGCCAATAGCGATCGAGCATATCGGGCACGAGGCCGTCGAGCACGCTCCAGTCGACGCCGCGCGTGACCATGTCGTCGATCAGCCGCGCGAGATCGGACGCCAGTGCCAGCGTCGAGGCGGGGCCGCCGACGACCAGCGGAGACAGCACCGGGCCCTTGGCCCAGGCGGCGACGAGCTGCGCCAGCGTCAGCCGCCGTTCGAGCTCGCCGAGCCGCGGCGGAATGTCGAGCGGCGTTGCGCCGGAAAACTGTTCGCCCTCATCGGCGAAAGCGAGCTCATCCTCGTCGATGTCGCCGAGCGCGACGATGCGCGGCAGCACGACAGCGTCTGCCTTCATCTCATCGAGGAAGATCTCGCGGACGATTCGCATGGCGCGTCGTGTCGGCAGGTACAGCGTGGCATCCGCCAGCCGTGCCGGCTCCTTGCGCGCCTCAAAGCCGTCGACCAGCCGACCGTCGAGCAGGCTTGCGACGACGGTGCGCAGGAACGGAACTGAGACGGGAACGCTGAAAACGCGCATGAGCTGCCTGATTCGGGAATCAGGCGCCAATATAGGGAGGCGGACTCAAATGGATATGGGTGGAGGGGAGATAGTCCCCGCTGTTCGCGCCACCGGGACCGGTGTCATCATCCGCGAAGGCGGATGATCCAGTATTCCAGAGACGGGCAGATTCAGCCGAGAAGGCGCGGCGTACTGGATGCCCCGCCCCCCGTGCGCAATTGCGCACTAGGCGGGCATGACGGCACGGCTTAAGCCACGCTCTCCAGAAACGCCTCTTCCGCCGCGTGGACGGCATCAGGCGTGCCGACATGCATCCAGACGCCGTCGAGGCGGAGGCCGAACAGCCGCTCCTGCTCGTTGGCACGGTCGAACATCTTGGTCAGCGAGAACTCGCCCATGGGGGCATCGGCGAAGATCGACGGCGACAGGATCGCCGCGCCGGCATAGACGAAGGGGACGACCTCTTTTTCCTTGCGCTTGCGCAGGGCGCCGTCGGCCAGCATGCCGTAATCGCCGCGGCCGCTATAGCCGATGCTGGTCGCCGTCGGCGCCATCAGCAGCAAAATGTCCATCCGCGCGGGATCGAAGTTTTCGGCGAGCCGCGTCAGGTTCGAGCGCACGCCGTCGATCCACAGCGTGTCGGAATTGACGTGAAAGAACGGTGCGTCCCCGAGCAGCGGCAGTGCCTTGACCACGCCGCCGCCGGTGCCGAGCACCTGGTCGCGCTCGTCCGAGATGGTCACGCGCGGATGCTGGCGGGATGCGGTGTGATCGATGATCTGGTCCGGCAGGTAGTGCACGTTGACCACCGCCTCGCTCACGCCGGCCTGGGCGAGCTTGTCGAGCACGTGGTCGAGCAGCGGCTGGCCGGCCACCGGAACCATCGGTTTCGGCATCCTGTCCGTCAACGGACGCATGCGCAGGCCGAACCCCGCGGCGAGCACCATGGCTTTGGTCGGTTTGACGGACATCCTTCGCTTTCTCAGACCTACTGATCTCGCGTTCGCAGCAATCCTAACACGAGGTTCGACTGGCCGCACCGCGTCTTAACCGCCTTAACCACCTGCCGTGACGCTTGTACGACGGGTGTTGCCGTTACGCCCCGATGGATGTGGAACGCGCCTTTTTCTTCTTGTCGCCGAGCTTGAGAAAATTGACGCCGATCTGGTCGCCATTGACCCAGGCGAGCTCGCAGCGCCGGTACGCGAGCCCGGTGGACGACAGCAGCAGAAAGAATTCCTTCAGGTGCAGGCCTTCGACCGAGCCGTCGATGGTCAGCTTGGCGCCGCTGTCGGAGACGTCCTCCATGGTGCAGTCGCGCCGCCAGGTGCCGTCGATACCCATCATCTGGGCCGCGATCCCGCGCTCGAAAACAACCCGGCTATTGCCGCGCTGGTCCGTCTTCACCGCCATCTGCCCTGCTCCAGCCCCGTAATCATCCGGCTGCTTCGTTCCCAGATTACCGGCGTCTTGGCTAACAGCCGGTAAATCGACCCCCGAATCAGCCTTTTCAGCCCGTAATAGCCTTTCAGCCTTGGGCCGGCCTTTGGGGCGGCGGGACGTTGGCGAGATACCAGTCGTGCAGATGGGCGAGCGCGGGATGCGCCAGGGAGCGCTGGAGATAGGTCCAGATCCGCGGCTGGTGACGCAGATAATGCGGCTTGCCGTCGCGGCGGTTGAGGCGGGCGAAGGTGCCGAGCAGACGCGTGTTCCGCTGCGCCGACATGATGGCGTAGAGCTCGGCGAAGCCGGCCGCGTCGAAGCTCGAATCGCTGGCGCGGCGTGCCTTGATGTAGCGCGACAGCAGCGTCAGTTCGATCGCCTCGGGCACGTCGATGCGGGCGTCCTGGAGCAGCGACACCACGTCGTAGGATTGCGGGCCCAGCACGGTGTCCTGGAAGTCGATCACGCCGACCCGTTCGATGCCGGTGCGATTTCCGAGCCAGATCAGGTTCGGCGAGTGATAGTCGCGGATGATCCAGGTCTTCGGCGAGGCCTGCGCCTTCTGCAGCAGCTCGCGCCACATCGCGAAAAATTCGGCGCGCTTCTCGTCGTCCAGCGGGGCATTGCGATCGGGCAGGTACCATTCCGGCATCAAGCCGATTTCGGTCAGCAGCGCCTCGGTATCGAAGACGGGAATGGCGTAGGTCTGCCCCGCGAGCGGCAGCGTGTCCGGCAGCGTCTTGCCGTGCAGCACCGCCAGCAAATCGGCCGCGGCTTCGTAGCGTTCGGCGATCGGGCGCGGCGGATCGCCTTCGATCACACCTTCGCTGCCGAAGTCTTCGCTGATCAGGAATCCGTGGTCGAGGTCGGAATGATGGATCGCGGGCGCGGAGATTCCCTGCGCGCGCAGGCCTTCGTCGATGGCGACGAAGGGTTTGATGTTTTCGGCGAGATGCACCGCGGCGCTGTAGGATTTTCCGTTGTACATCGCAGCACCATCGGGGCGCTGCGGAGAATTCATGAGGATGACGATCTGGTCGTCGCGCAGCAGCCGCGCATAGGAGCGGGTCGAGGCGTCGCCCGCCATGCGCTTGCGCGTTGCCTCCATGTAGCCGGATGCATCGAGGAATTCGCGCAGCGCCTGCAGCCGCGCGACGGTGGCGGCGGCCTTGCCATGACCGGTGATGTCGGCGGCGCGTGCATTCGAGCCCAGTGCCGGCCGGTGCGTCAGCGCGATGTCGATGCGGTCTTGAGGCATCGCCGACGGTGCGCGCTCCGGCCATTCGATCAGGACGAGGGTTGCTTCCGGCAGCGGCGACAGCCCGATCTCTTCGAGCTCGCTCTCGTCCTCGACGCGGTAGAGGTCGGCATGCATCACCGGGAATGGCGGCAGCTCGTAGCCCTGCACCAGCGTGAAGGTCGGGCTCGGCACTTCCAGTGCATCGTCGCCGGCGAGGTAGCGGATCATAGCACGCGCCGCCGCGGTCTTGCCGGCGCCGAGATCGCCGGTGAGCGTGATGACATCGCCGGAGCCGACCAGCAGCGCGAGGTCGGCCATCAATTGCGCGGTGGCCGTCTCGTTATGGAGCGCGACGGAGAATGTGGTTGGCGCAGTCATTCGGCGGCGTCGCGATGCGCCGCCTGCTCGGTCGGGAAGTCACAGATCACGACCGTGCCCCTGCCCACGATCGAATCGACCCGGATATTGCCGCCATGCAGCTCGACGAAGGAGCGCACCAGCGACAGGCCGAGCCCGGCGCCGCGGTGACGCGAGCCCTGCGAGCGGCTTTCGAACCAGTTGAACACCTTGTCCTTCATGTCGGCAGGTATTCCAGGCCCGGAATCTGTCACGGTGAAGACCACACTGCGTTCGGTGCGGCGGGCGCTGATGCCGACGGTGGAATCCGGTGGAGAAAACCCGACGGCATTGGCGAGGAGGTTATAGAGCACCTGCACCACGCGCTTCTCGTCGCCGGTGAAGCTGCCGACATCGGGCGCGATCTCGACCTTGAGGCGGATGCGGTCGGTGGCGAGCCGGTCCTGGAGACCTTCGGCGGCGAGCTCGATGGTCTTGCTGACGTCGACCGGGCCGAGTTCCAGCTTCATGGCGCCGGCGTCGATGGTGGCGAGATCCAGGATGTTATTGGTTAGCGCCAGCAGCGCATTGGTCGATTTGGTGACGTAGTCGAGGTACTCGGCCTGTTTCGGCGTCAGCGGCCCGGTCGAGGGATCGCTGAGGAAATGCGCGAAGCCGATGATGGTGGTGAGCGGCGAGCGCAGCTCGTAGGAGACGTGGTGGACGAAATCCACCTTCATCTGGTCGGCCGCCTCCAGCGCCTCGTTGCGCTCGCGCAGCGCGCGCTCGACGTTCTCGGTGTCGGTGATGTCCTGGAACGTCAGCATCGTCGCGCCGTCGTGCAGGGGCCGGATCATGCCGTCGAGCACGCTGCCGTCCTTGCGCTCCAGTTTCAGCGGAATGTCGGCGCGGCTCTCGATCGAGGTGACGGCCTCGCGGATCTGTCGCCAGACGATCGCGTCGTCGAACAGCTGATGGCACCAGCCCTCGACCGTCTGGATGTGCGGCTCGTCGCGCATGGCGTCAACGGACAGCTTCCACATCCGGACGAAGGCCGGGTTGAACAGCTGCGCCTTGCCGTTGCTGCCGAACACCGCGACGCCCTCGGCGAGGCTGTCCAGCGTCTCGCGCTGGACCCGGATCATGCCGTCGAAGCGGCGGGCAAGCTCGAGGCTCTCGGTGACGTCGTCGAACAGATAGGTGACGCCGCCTTCGGGGTTTGGCGTGGTGACGACGGAGAGCGCGCGGCCGTCGGGCAGATACCAGGTGTCCTTGGCAGCCTCGACCGCGCGATAGGCCTCGTGCAGCTTGGCCTTCCAGGCGCGGAAGTCCGGCTGTTCCGGCAATTTGCGCGCGGCGCGGAGCTTGTCGAGCACGCTGGAATCATCGGGGTTGGCGTCGAGAAAGGTACGGTCGAGGTCCCACAGCTGGCGGTAGGAATCATTGTAGAACGCGAGCCGGCGCTGGCCGTCGAACACGGCAACGCCGGAGGAGAGCTGGTCGAGCGTGCGGCGATGCGCTTCCGCCATCCGCACCAGCGCCGAGCTCAACGCATCCGCCTCGCTGGCATCGATGGCAACGCCGACATTGCCGCCGCCGACATTGACGGCGCGCACGTCATAGATGCGCCGCTCGCCGCCAATCACGATCGGCAGCCGCGAGGTGAAATTGGCCGCTTCCTTCAGCCCCCGCTCCATCGCGCTCCGGTCGGCGCTGTCGAGCAGCTCGAGCTTGCGCTCCTGGGCGTCGGTGATGCTGGCCGCCTCGGTCGCCCGGACATAGGCGGGGTTGGCGTAAGCCAGCGCGCCGTTCTCGCCCTTGGCCCAGATCGGCCAGGGTGCGGCGGTCGCGAAGCCGCGCAGCATCTCCGTCTCGTCGGAGAGCGCTTTGTAACGCAGATTGGTCTCGGCCAGATCGCGGCGGAGCCCTGAGAGTTCGCGAATCCTGACGATGGCCTGGCCGCCGATGGCGCGGCCGATGGCCTCCAGCGTGTGGCCATGCGCGGTGGTGAGCGTCAGCTGGAACCCGTCGCCGCGGTCGCGCAGCGCATCGACGGCGTGATCCATCCGGAGCGCCGGTTCCGGCGGCAACCAGGTTCCAAACGCCAGCACGCGCTGTGGAGAGGAGTCGCGCGGCAGCACCATGGAGGTGTCACCGGAGATCTGTGCGCGATTGTCGCCGGCCGGCCAGGAGATCAGAATCTGCGGCTCGGCGAACAGCAGTGCGCCGAATCGGTCGGCCTGGAGCTGGAGTTCCCCGATCCGTGCGCGCAGCCGCGCCTCGTTCTTCGCCGTGCGCACGCGCGTGCGCATCAGGAGGATCGCGGCCACCACCGAGAAGCCGAGCAAGGCCAGCGCGGTGGCCAGCACCGCGAGCTCCTGCCGGTTGAAATCCAGCAACGATGAGAGTGTGTCGACGAGGTCGGCGGCTTCAGCCGGCGCAGCCGGCAGCAGCGCTGCGAGAGCGCTTCCCAACAAGCCGTTGCGCACGAGCGATGTGCACGACAGCAGCGTCCGACGCATCGACACGATCACGCCTGACATAGTTGCCCCAAGATCGCACGAATTTGCGCGCGGCGACCCCCGTCGCGCGCGAATCAAACGACAATACCCTCACCGTGACTCCACCGGTAAGAGTCCAGATCGTGAACGCAAAGGCGACCCCAAAAAAATGCGGGGTGCGGTGTTCCAATTCACGTAGTTCCTCGGTGATTCGGCCGGATGTGCCGCGCCTAGCGGCCGGTCGAGCCGAATCCGCCGGCGCCGCGGTCGGTTGCGGACAATGTCGCCACGGGAACCAGCGCGGCCTGCACCATTGGCGCGACCACCATCTGCGCGATGCGCTCGCCGCGCTTGACCACGAAGGCGGTCTGGCCGTGATTGATCAGGATCACCTTGATCTCGCCGCGATAGTCCGCGTCGATCGTGCCCGGCGAGTTCAGCACGGTGACGCCGTGCTTGGCAGCAAGCCCAGAACGCGGTCGCACCTGCGCCTCGTAGCCGGGCGGCAACGCGATCGCGAGGCCCGTCGGCACCAGTGCGTATTGGCCGGGCGCGAGCGTCAGGGGCTCGTTCTCGGCCACCGCCGCCATCAGGTCGAGACCGGCGGCATCATTGGTCTGATAGGCCGGCAGCGGCAGCCCCTCCGCATGGGGCAGGCGCTGCAGTTCGACCGTGACTTTCGTGCTCAAGATGCGGGCTCCGGGGCTTTGTCGTTCAAGGATTTGCCGGTCACGCTCTTTGCGATATGCGCGACCAGTTCGATAGCGACCTGTTCCTTGGTCATCGCCGGCCATGAATCAACTGCAATCTCGCCATCCGTCTCATCGTTCTTCTCACCGCTCTTGCGGCTGATGAGGTGCACGGTGTTGCGGTCCCCGCCCATGACGCCGGTTGCGGGGGAGACGTCGTTGGCGACAATCCAGTCGCAGCCCTTGCGGGCAAGCTTCGACTTGGCATTGTCGATGAGGTGCTCGGTCTCGGCGGCAAAGCCGATCACCAGCGGCGGACGCGTGTCGGTCAGCTTGGAGATCGTCGCCAGGATGTCGGGGTTCTCGACCAGCTGGAGCGGCGGCATGCCGGCCGAGGTCTTCTTCAGCTTCTGCTCGCCTTCATTGGCGACCCGCCAGTCGGCGACGGCGGCGGCAAAGATCGCGATGTCGGCGGGAAGCGCGGCCTGCACCTGCTCCAGCATCTGCCGTGCCGATTCCACATGCTTGACCGTCACGCCCTGAGGATCGCGAAGCTCGACCGGGCCGCTGACCAGGATCACCTCGGCGCCCGCGGCTTGTGCGGCGGCAGCGATCGCAAAGCCCTGCTTGCCGGAGGATCGGTTGGCGATGTAGCGCACCGGATCGATCGGCTCGTGGGTCGGACCAGCCGTGATCAGCACGCGCTTGCCGGCGAGGGGGCGCGGCACCGGCGGCCGCAGCAGGCGCTCGGCGGCGGCCGCAATTTCGATCGCCTCGGACATGCGGCCGATACCGGCTTCACCTGCTTCCGCCATCTCACCGGAATTCGGCCCGATCAGCATCACGCCGTCGCGTTGAAGCTGCGCGACATTGCGCCGTGTCGCCGCGTTGTTCCACATCAGCGGATTCATCGCCGGCGCGAGCAGGACCTTGCGGTTGGTCGCGAGCAGGATGGCGCTGGCGAGATCGTTGGCATGGCCATTGGCGATCTTGGCCATCAAATCCGCGGTCGCCGGCGCTACCACGACCAGGTCGCACTCGCGCGCGAGGCGGATATGACCGGCGTCGAACTCGCTCTGGGGGTCGAACAGGTCGGTGTAGACGCGCTCATGCGAGAGCGCGCTCACGGCCAGCGGCGTGACGAATTGCTGCGCCGCCTTGGTCAGCACGCAACGCACCTCGATCCGCCGCTCTTTGAGCCTTCGGATCAGGTCGAGCGATTTGTAGGCCGCAATCCCGCCGCCGATGATCAGGGTGACGCTGGCTTCTGGAACGGCGCCGGTGCGTTGGGGCAGCGGGGTGGCCGAGGCCGCAGGCGGCGCCGTGAATGGCGTCAGGGGCTCCTCACGGCCCTCGATCAGCTCCCCGAGGATGACCCGGACCTCTTCCTCGACCGACCTGCGGTTCTTGGCCGAGCGCAGGCGGAGGAAGGTTTTGACGTTCTCGTCGAGCTTGCGGATGGTCAGACTTGCCATGGCACTCTCCGGCGCGAAATGATAGCGATGCTATCATTCGTATGATTGCACTGCAATCACAGATTTCGGACGGCGATCAGGATGCCGATGAAGGTCGCGGCGATGATCCAGAGCGCCACGGTGCGCCAGCGGTTCTTGCGGCCCTCGCTGCGGCCCATCGCCGCGATGCTCTCCGGCGACAGCCGGATGCCCTCCCGGGTCATGGTCTCCAGCTGTTCGAGCACCGCAACCGAGCGCGCGGCGATATCAGGCAGACGCATCAGGATGCGCGCGAGATCGCCGGTGCCGGAGATCGCGCCCTGGACCCGGCCGATCGGACCGAGATTGCGCTCGATCCATTCCCGCACCACGGGGTCGGCGACCTTCCAGATGTCGAGCCTGGGATCGAAGCCGCGCGCCACGCCCTCGACCACCACCATGGTCTTCTGGAGTAGGATCAGCTCGGGCCGTGTGGTCATGTCGAACAGGCCGGTGACCTCGAGCAGCAGCGTCAGCAGCCGTGCCATCGAGATCTCTTCCGCCGTGCGGTTGTGAATGGGCTCGCCGATGGCACGGATCGCTTGCGCGAAGTTCTCGACCGAGTGATGCGCGGGCACATAGCCCGCCTCGAAATGCACTTCGGCGACACGGCGATAGTCGCGGGTGATGAAGCCGAGCAGGATCTCGGCGAGGAAGCGCCGCTCCTTCATGCCGAGCCGGCCCATGATGCCGAAATCAACCGCGACGAGGCGACCCGCGTCATCCAGGAACAGATTGCCTGGGTGCATGTCGGCGTGGAAGAAGCCGTCGCGCAACGCGTGGCGCAGGAAGCTCTGAATCACCTTGCGGCCGAGATCGGGCAGGTCGACCTGCGACTCGGCCAGGCGCTTGTGATCGTTCAGCGCGATGCCGTCGATCCACTCCATCGTCAGCACATTGTGCGTGGTACGGTCCCAGTCGACGGTCGGCACGCGGAAATCAGGATCGTCGCGCGTGTTCTCCGCCATCTCCGACAACGCCGCGGCCTCGAGGCGCAGGTCCATCTCCATCGCGACCGAGCGCGACATCGTGTTGATGACCTCGATGAGGCGCAGGCGCCGCGCCTCGGACGAATAGGATTCGGCCTTGTATGCGACGAAGAAGAAGTCGGAGAGGTCGCGGCGGAAGCGAGCGGCCACGTTGGGGCGCAGCACTTTCACGGCGACCGCCTTGTGGATGCCGTCGCGCAGGACCTCTCCGCGATGCACCTGTGCGATCGAGGCGGCTGCGACCGGCGCACTGAGGCTCACGAACACGTCGGTCAGCGGCCGTTCCAGCGACGTCGCGATCACGGCTTCCGCTTCGACTTGCGAAAACGGCGGCAGGCGATCCTGCAGGCTTTCCAGATCACGCGCCATGGCAACGCCGACCACATCGGGGCGAGTCGCCAGAAATTGTCCGAGCTTGAGATAGGCAGGGCCCATCCGGGTCAGCGCGCGCGACAGCCGCGGGCCCTGCTTCGGGCCGCGCCGCTCGATGATGCGCGCAAGTTTCAGAGCGAGCTGTCCGTGTGGCGGCACCAGACTCGGATCGACGGCGCCGAACACGCCCTCGCGCGCAAAGACGAACGCGGCGCGCATCAGGCGCGCACTATGGGTTATGGCAGAGATCACAAACGCCAGCCCGAATGCAGTGCGACGATGCCGCCGGACAATATCTGCCAGTTCACGCGGGCGAAGCCGGCGTTGCGGATCATGTCGGCGAAGGCGTTGGGTCTTGGAAACTTGCGGATCGACTCGACCAGATATTGGTAGGACTCGGCGTCACCCGTGATCATGCGCCCGAGCGGCGGGATCACCTTGAACGAGAACATGTCATAAAGGCGATCGAGCCCGGGCATCTCGACGGTGGAAAATTCCAGACAGAGGAAGCGGCTGCCTGGCTTGAGCACGCGATAGGCCTCGGCCAGCGCAAGGTCGATCCGCGGCACGTTGCGAATGCCGAAAGCGATCGTATATGCGTCGAAGCTGCGGTCGGCGAAAGCGAGCGCTTCGGCATTGCCCTCGACGAAATCGACCTGGGTCTCGAGATGCCGCTTTGCGGCGCGCTCGCGGCCGACCTCCAGCATCCCGGAATTGATGTCGCAGACGGTGGCATGGAAGCCCGCGCCTGCGGCCTTGGCGGCGCGGAACGAGATGTCGCCGGTGCCGCCGGCAACGTCGAGCAGCGCGAACGGCCGGTCGCCTCTGGGCGGGTCGAGCGCGGTGATCATGATGTCCTTCCAGACCCGGTGCAGGCCACCGGACATCAAATCGTTCATCAAATCATAGCGCGACGCCACGCTGTGAAACACATCGTTCACCAGCGTCTGCTTGTCGCCCAGGGGAACGTCCCTGAAGCCAAAATGCGTGGTTTCGCCCGGCCGATCCATTACTCTACTCCACGAGGCGGACCATAGCGCGCCCGCCGCAATGGCGCTATCACACCGCCCTCATAAGGTGAATGCCTGACCATGCCCGAATTGCCCGAAGTCGAGACCGTCCGCCGCGGCCTTCAGCCTGTCATGGAGGGTGCAAAAATCCTGGTCGCGGAGGCCCGCAGGCCCGATTTGCGCTTTCCCTTCCAGCCCGACTTCGCGGCCCGACTGAAGGGGCAGGTCGTCACGGGGCTCGGCCGCCGTGCAAAATATCTCATGGCCGATCTCGCCTCCGGCGACGTGCTGTTGATGCATCTGGGCATGTCGGGCTCGTTCCGCGTCATCAAGCCGGACAACGAGGTAGCGCCCGGCGAGTTTCACTATCCGAAGGCCAAGGACTCCACGCACGATCACGTGCTGTTTCGGATGTCCTCCGGCGCCGACATCATCTTCAACGATCCGCGCCGCTTCGGTTACATGAAAGTGATCGCGCGCAGTGCCCTCGACGAGGAGCCGCTGTTGCGCGGGCTCGGCCCCGAGCCGCTCGGCAACGAATTCGACGCAGCGATGCTGGCGCGGTCCTGCGCTGGCAAGACCACGAGCCTGAAAGCCGCGCTGCTCGATCAGCGCGTGGTCGCGGGGCTCGGCAATATCTATGTCTGCGAAGCCCTGCATCGCTCGCATCTGTCGCCGCGCCGGATCGCCGCGACGCTGTCGACCAAGAAGGGCGAGACGACGGACCACGCAAAGCGACTGGTCGGCGCGATCCACACCGTGCTGAACGACGCCATCAAGGCCGGCGGCTCCAGCTTGCGCGATCATCGCCAGACCTCGGGTGAGCTCGGCTATTTCCAGCACTCGTTCAACGTCTATGACCGCGAGGGCGAGAAATGCACGACGCCGCGCTGCGGCGGCACCGTGAAGCGCTTTACGCAGAACGGCCGGTCGACCTTCTGGTGTCCGAAATGTCAGAAGTGAAAATCAGGCTCGTAACCGAGAGGCCGTAAGCTTCTGCGAGGGTGACGAGCCCACCACGACCGTCATTGCGAGTGCCGTAGCCCGGATGGAGCGCAGCGCAATCCGGGATCTTCGTGCAACGGATGGAGGCGTCCCGGATTGCGCTTCGCTCCATCCAGGCTACGAAAGCGAATTCGCTGCGCTCGCAACGACGATGGACGGAGTTCTCCCAAAACGCGAAGCGAAGCAATCCGGCCGGGCTGGTGGCCGGATTGCTTCGTCGCTAAGGCCCCTTCCGGATGGTGAAGGGCCGGCTGACGTCTGAGCGATTGCCCCGCTCAGGACGCCAGTATCGTGGTCTCGTCGGCCGCAAGCTCGGCGGCGACGTGCAACATTCCGTCCGCGGCCGCGATGACCTGGTCGATCAAGACGTTGGTGGTGGCGGCGAGCTCGAGCCGGGTCTCGATCCAATGCCAGAGGCCGCGGATCTCCTCGGTCGACTTGCCGTTCGGGGCGAATTCGCTGACCGCAAGGCCGCTCGCAAGCGAGTCCTGGTGGTCGTTGCGCATCACGATCAGGGGCCGTGCGAGCACCTCGGCGAGATCGAGGGCGGCTTCCTCGGCAAGGGTGTTGGCGGCATTGTCGATGCGCTGGCCGCGGATCGGGGTTTGGTTCAGCACGAAGCTGTAAGGCCGCTTCCAGGCACGCGCGACGCTGAGCGTCGAAACGGTGGCTTCGATGTCGGCGACGCTCGGGCGGGCCGGGATCAGGCAGAGGTCGGAATGGCGGATCGCGGCGGTGGTCGCGGCGCTGAGGCCGGCGGCGGTGTCGACGATCGCGAGCTGGAGGCCGCTGTCGGCCAGCATCTTCAGGCGCGGCTCGATGTCGGCGGCGTGATAGATCGGCTCGACGACGAGATCATCGGTGGTGCGGCGGCGCTGCCAGTTGGACAATGTGCCCTGCGGGTCGGTCTCGATCAGGCGAACGGTGAAGCCGGCCTGCTTGGCTGCCAGCGCGAGGCCGATGGCGAGCGTGCTCTTGCCGCTGCCACCCTTTTGGGTGGCCAGTACGATCGTGTGCATTGAAGATCAATCCTTTGGAGTGCTTGGGTCTCGGGAAACGCCACGCGAACGTGCATCGATCTCGATGCTGAGCTCTTCTCGCTCAGGACGTGCCGGCCCAATCCAAAGGGGATCGCGGAGGTCCGAATCAGCAGTCACGATGATGTCGGAATCCGGAATGCCAGCGAATCCGTACCATTACTGGACCCGTACTCGTACGTGTGCTGTGCTTGCTGCCGTGAATAAGAAGGACAAGAGGCATGGGCGGAAACTGGCGCGACCGGACGGCGACGAATTTTGAATGCCAGAAGATGCCCGCGGTATCGAGCCGCGGCATGGTGGTCAGCAACCATCCACTGGCCTCAAGCGCCGGCGCGGAGATGCTGGCCGCCGGCGGCAACGCCATCGACGCCGCGATAGCGACCCTGTTCACGCTGACCGTGGTCGAGCCGATGATGGTGGGCATCATCGGCGGTGGCATGGCGCACATCCGGCTCGCCGACGGCAGCCACCGTTTCATCGACGGGCAGAGCACAGTGCCCGGGGCGGTGCTTGGCACCAGCTACACCCCCACGCCGGGTTCCGCGCATGACGTCTTCGACACCGTCGGCAATGAAAATCTCAACGGACCAAAGGCGGTCGCCACACCGGGTTCGCTGAAAGCCTGGTGCGAGACGCTGCGCCGCTTCGGCACCATGAGCCTTGCCGACGTCATGCAGCCCGCGATCAAGCACGCCGCGCGCGGCTATGCGGCGACACCCTATCTGCACGAATGCATCAGCGAAAGCGCCGCCGAGATGCGCAAGGACAAGCCGATCGCGGCGATCTATCTGCCAGACGGGGAGCCGCTCAAGGTCGGCGAGCGTGTGGTACAGGCCGAATATGCCGAGACGTTGCGGCATATCGCCGACCACGGCGAAAAGGCGCTCTATGAGGGGCCGCTTGGCGACATCCTCGTCCACTACATGGAAAAGGCCGGCGGCTTCATCCGACGCAACGACCTCACCAGCTACAAGACCGTCGAACGGCAGCCAATCCGCGCCGATTACCGAGGCTGGACCATCTTTGGCCCGCCGCCGCCCGCGGCCTCGGGCGTGCATATCGCGCAGATGCTGAACATCCTGGAGGGCTACGACATCGAAGGCCTAGGCTTCGGTACGCCCGAGACCATCCACTATCTTGCCGAGGTCCTGAAGATCGCATTCGCCGATCGCGCCGCAGCCAGCGGCGATCCTGATTATGCCAGCGTCCCCGTGGAGCGGCTGACCTCGAAGGCCTATGCCGAGGAGCGCCGCGCTGCCATCGATCCGGCGCGGGCGCAGAGCTGGGGCGCCGGCGTGTCGCAGCTTGAAGGCGCGCACACCACGCACGTGACGGCGGCCGATGCGTTCGGCAACGTGGTTGCGACCACGCAGACCATCAACAATCTGTTCGGCGCCAAGATCATGATCCCGGGCCTCGGCGCCATCGCCAACAATTACATGAACCTGTTCGATCCGCGTCCAGGCCACGCCCTGTCGCTGGCGCCGGGCAAGCGGGTGACGACCTCGATGTCGCCGATGATGGCACTCCGTGATGGAAAGCTGCGCTATGCGCTGGGCTTGCCCGGCGGAAAACGAATCTTCCCGAGCGCGATGCAGGCGCTGCTCAATCTGATCGACCACGGTATGAGCTTGCAGGAAGCAGTCGAGGCGCCGCGGGTCTGGACCGAGGGCAACGCACTTGAGCTCGAGCAGACGGTGCCGGAGAGCGTGCGCGCGAAGCTCGAGAGCCTCGGCCACAAGGTGCAGCCTGTCGCGACAGTCGCCGGCGGCATGAACGGTATCGCCTTCCACGACGACGGCACCATGATCGGCGCCGCTTGCTGGCGTGCGGACGGCACGCCGGTCGGAATTTCCGGCGGGCTCGCGAAGGCCGGTATCAGGTTCAGGCTGAGCTAATGGCGCGCTGATCGCGGGCTCGATCACCTCTTCGGCTTGCGGGAGAGGTTGCGTACCTTCGGCGAGCTTACTTCCGCACGCAGATCACGCGCACGACGGCGGCTTTCGCATCCGTCGAGGTGCCGTTCGCGGTGACACCGTTTGTCTTCAGGAAATCGCGCACCGTCTCCGCGGAGACCATCACCGCCTGCGACGCCGGTACCGACGTCGCGGCGCCCGCAACCATCGCCGGCTTCAACAGTGCGATGCCGGCGAATTTGCCGTCGCCGTCGATGGCGGGGCTGCCGGAAAATCCGACCGCGGGCGGCGGTGACAGCGGGGAATCGCCGCCACCGACGGATGCCAGCGCAGCCTTGAGGCTCGACGCGATGGCCGCTCCGCCCTGGCTCTGCGGATCAGCGATACCGACGACATCGACACTCGTCTTCGCCGCGCCGCTGCCGAGGCTGAACGGCTTCAGGCCGCGGGCGCCGTAGATATGCAGCAGCGCGAGATCGTGTTCCCGGTCCTCGGCGAGACGGTCGGCACTGCCATAGCCGGCGATCGTGATCGCGAGACAGGAATCGGCGACGAGGCGGTCGGTGACGATCGCGCCATCGTCGCTGACGAGGAGGCCGGTGCCATATTCGACGGTCTTGCGCGGCGGCGGCCCGGCCTGTGGCCCCGACGGGAATGCATTGAACGCGCTCGACATCGCGATCACGACCGGCTCGACCGTGTTCTCGGTCGCCTGATCGTAGAGGATCGTCATGATGCGGACCTCGTCGCCCCTGGAGGTGCCGCGCACGTAAAATTTCTTCAGGCCCTGCAGACCCGACAGCACGAAGAAGTCCGGCTTCACCACGGTGTAGTCGACCTTGCGGCCCGGCTCTTTCTTCTCCGCTTCGGCAAGCCTGGCTGTGGTCGGGTTCGCCTCCTTGCGGCGGCTGAGCAACACCTGCACCGTACCGGTGGGCGAGGTCCATTTCGAGCCATTGGCGTCGGTCGCCTGCTGCGGCACCAGTTTCGAGGGAATGCCAAGCCGCGCGCCGCTGGTCATCTCCGTCACAATCTTCCAGCCGACGCTGTCCTGTTTGCGGCGCGCGGTCTCGGCGAGCGCGGCGCGTTCCTGCGGATTGAGCACGCCGGTCGGCTTGCCGCCCTTGGCCTTCTGATACTCCTTGATTGCCTCGACGAGCCGCGCGCTGACGTCGCCGGTGATGGCGCCGTTATATTGGCCGACCCAGGCGAGGTCGGACTGCAGCGACAACCGCTCCGCCTGCGCCATGGCATCGGCCGTCGCAGCCGGCGTCTGCAATGCAGGAGGCCGGATCGGAACGGTCTGGACCGGCTTCGGCTTGGTGCCGGGGATCTGCGGTGTCGTCATCTGGGCGTGTGCGCCTGTCGCAGCCGCAAACATCAGTGTTGCCGCAAGCATCGATCTCATGACAAATCCAGCCAGCCCATTGAACGCAATGCCATTGAAGCACATCTCGTTGGTCGCGAACAATGTTGCGGTGGTTCAGGCGGGCAGGAGAGGTCTAGCTCCTCATCCTGAGGAGCGGCGTAAGCGGCGTCTCGAAGGATGAAGGCCGTGCAGCTGCAGCGGGGCCTTCATGGTTCGAGACGGCGCTTCGCGCCTCCTCACCATGAGGGGAGGATCTGGAAGGATAACGATGCTGAGCCCGAACGAACTCGAACGTTATGCCCGTCATATCGTGCTGCGCGATGTCGGTGGCCCCGGCCAGGCTGCGCTGAAGCGGGCCTCCGTGCTGGTGATCGGCGCCGGCGGGCTCGGTGCGCCGGCCTTGATGTACCTTGCGGCCGCCGGCATCGGTACGCTCGGCGTGGTCGATGACGATGTGGTGTCGCTGTCGAACCTCCAGCGTCAGGTCATTCACACCACGCCCGATATCGGCCGGCACAAGGTCGAGAGCGCGGCCGAACGGATTTCGGCGCTCAATCCGCATGTCCGCTTCGTCGGCCACGCCACCTGGCTCAATGCCGACAATGCGCTGGCGCTGATCGGCGACTATGACCTCGTGCTCGACGGCTCCGACAATTTCTCGACCCGCTATCTGGCCTCGGACGCCTGCTTCTTCGCCAAGAGGCCGCTGATCACGGCGGCGCTCGGCACATTCGACGGCTCGCTGACCACCATCCGCGCCCATGAGAAGAACGAGCAGGGCGAATTCAATCCGACCTATCGCTGCCTGTTCCCGGAGGCGCCGCCGCCCGGGACCGTGCCGGCGTGCGCGGAAGCCGGCGTCATGGGTGCGCTCGCGGGCGTGATGGGCTCGATGATGGCGCTGGAGGCGATCCGCGAGATCGTCGGCTTTGGCGACGGCCTGGTCGGCCGTCTCCTGATGATCGATGCGCGCGCGATGCGCTTCGAGACGCTGCGCTACGCGCGCGATCCGGCCAATCCGCTCAATGGCGATGGGCCGGTCGTGACCGATTTGAGCGCCCATCGCACCTGATTGCAGACGTCATGCTGAGGCCGGCTTCTCACTGTCGAGATGCGCCATCTGCTCGGCGGCGTAACGCGTACCGGCGGCGACATCGGGCGGGAAGGCCTTTGCCAGCACCGCGAGATGAGCTGGCGTCAGCGTGACCTTGGCCGCGCCAAGTGCCTCGCTGAGGCGGTTGCGGGTGCGGGCGCCGACCAGCGGCACGATCTCCTTCCCTTGCGCCGCCACCCAGGCGATCGCGACTTGTGCCGGCGTTGCGCCAATCTCGGCGGCGATGGCGCGCAGCTGCTCCACCAGCGCCAGATTGACGTCGAGATTCGATCCCTGGAAGCGCGGCGTCATCAGCCGGTAGTCCTTGCCTGTCTTGCCGGAGTCCTTCGACCAATGGCCGCTGATAAGGCCGCGTGCCAACACGCCGTAAGCCGTGATGCCGATGCCGAGCTCGCGGCAGGTCTTCAGGATGTCGCGTTCGATGCCACGCTCGATCAGCGAATATTCGATCTGGAGATCGGCGATCGGGTGCACGGCATGCGCGCGGCGGATGGTGTCGGAGCCGACCTCGGACAGGCCGATATGTTTGATGTAGCCGGCCTTCACGAGATCGGCGATGCCGCCGATGGTTTCCTCGGTCGGAATGTTGGGATCGAGCCGCGCCGGACGGTAGATGTCGATGTAGTCGGTGCCGAGCCGCTGCAGTGAATAGGCCAGGAAGTTCCTCGTTGCGGCCGGCCTCGTGTCCATGCCGGTGAATTCGCCGGCAGGACCGCGCAGCGCACCGAATTTGACGCTGATCTGCACCTTGTCGCGCGGCACGTCCTTGAGCGCTTCGCGCACCAGCATTTCATTGTGGCCCATGGCGTAGAAATCGCCGGTGTCGACCAGGGTGATGCCGGCATCCAGCGCGGCGTGGATCGTGGCGATGCTCTCGCCGCGATCGGCGGGGCCGTAGACCTCGGACATGCCCATGCAGCCGAGACCGAGAGCGGAGACGGTGGGACCGGTTGAACCGAGTTTGCGCTGTTCCATGATGGCTCTCCTCGAAAAGGCGCTGACTGCGCCGCGTGACGAGGCCTGATATGCGCCTGATCGATTGCGCCGATAAGCTGGACAATCGAGAATGGCTTGTTCACACTGGCGAACAATGACCGAGCCCGACCTGCGTGATCTCGACGTCTTCGTGGCGGTCGCCCGCACCCGCAATTTCCGGCGCGCGGCGGTCGAAATTCGCGTGTCGGTATCGAGCCTTAGCCAACGATTGCGGGACCTCGAAGAGCGCCTCGGCGTCCGCCTGATGAACCGCACCACCCGCAGCGTCGCCCTGACCGAGGCGGGCGATCTGCTGCTGTCGCGCTTGGCGCCGGCGCTGCGCGATGTCGGCGACGCCCTCGATCAAGTCCGGGGCCTGCGCGAAGTGGCCTCGGGCCGGCTGCGCATCAACGCGCCGCCGCCCGCGGTCGATCTCGTGCTGGCGCCGATGATCGGGCCGTTTCTTCAGGCCTATCCGCAGGTCGACCTCGACATCGTCTCCGAGAGCGGGTTCGTCGACATCGTCAGCGCGGGCTTCGATGCCGGCGTGCGCTATGGCGAGCATCTCGCGCAGGACATGGTCGCGATCTCGCTCAGCGGACCGCAGAGCTATGTCGTGGTCGCTTCGCCCGATTACCTCGCGCGCCGCGGCAAGCCTGAGCATCCGAAGGACCTGCTCGACCATGATTGCATCCGCGCCCGCTACTCCAGCGGCGTCATGCATGATCTGGAGTTCGAGAAGGCCGGTCAGCTGGTGAAAGTCGATCCGCCGGCAAAGCTGATCTCGACCAACATGGGCCTTTCCATGCGCGCTGCGCTCGACGGCGCCGGCATCTGGGCGACGCTTGATGGATATGTCGGCGAAGCCCTGAAGTCGGGCGCGCTGGTCAGGCTGCTCGAAGACTGGTGCGAGCCGTTTCCGGGCCCGTTCCTGTATTATCCAAGCCGGCGCCAGACGCCCCCGGCACTGCGGGCCTTCATCGATTTCGTCGCCGACTGGCGCAAGCGCGAAACACGCAACAAATAGACGTCACAGCATGCTCGGCAGCACGCGATCCGGCGGCTTGTGGGCGTCGAGGAAGGTGCGGATGTTGATGATCACCTTCTCGCCCATCTCGACGCGGCCCTCGATCGTGGCCGAGCCCATATGCGGCAGCAACGTCACCTTGCCGGCCTTGGCGAGCCGCACCAGCTTCGGGTTCACCGCGGGCTCGTGCTCATAGACATCGAGGCCGGCGCCGCCGATCTCGCCGCCTTCGATCAGCTTGATCAGCGTGTCCTCGTCGGTGACCCCGCCGCGTGCGGTGTTGACGATGTAGGCGTCCTTGCGAATGAGCTTCAGCCGGCGCGCCGACAGCAGATGGTAGGTCGCCGGCGTGTGCGGACAGTTCACCGAGATGATGTCCATCCGCGCCAGCATCTGGTCGAGGCTTTCCCAATAGGTCGCGCCCAGCTCTTCGGCGATCTTGGGCGCCACCGGCCTCCGGTTGTGATAGTGGATCTGCAAGCCGAAAGCGCGGGCGCGGCGTGCGACCGCCTGGCCGATGCGGCCCATGCCGATGATGCCGAGGCGCTTTCCGCCGATGCGATGACCGAGCATCCAGGTCGGCGACCAGCCCGGCCATGGTTTTCCTTCCGTCAGGATCGAGGCGCCTTCGATCATCCGCCTGGGCACGGCGAGGATCAGCGCCATGGTCATGTCGGCGGTGTCTTCGGTCAGAACTTTCGGTGTGTTGGTGACGGTGATGCCGCGGGCATGCGCGGCCTCGACATCGATGTTGTCGACGCCGTTGCCGAAATTGGCGATCAGTTTCAGCCTGCAGTCGGGCTGGTTGACGATGTCGGCGGAGATGTGATCGGTCACGGTGGGGACCAGCACGTCGGCGGTGCGGGCGGCTTCCGCGATCTGCTCGGGCGACATCGGCGCGTCGTCGAGATTGATCCGCGCGTCGAACAGCTCGCGCATCCGGGTCTCGATCGAGTCCGGAAGCTTGCGCGTCACGACGACGAGGGGCTTTTTCTTCACCGACATGTCCTGCCCTCATGAGGCGTTGCGAGCCGCCTCTGTCGCCAAAGGCCGGCCGTTGAGGCCTCATTAACCCGGTTGTTCGACACTGCCTTTGCCGTGTCGTCCCCGGCGTTTCCTTCAAGCTCTCCCGACATTTCCGGCCGGAAAATCGGGACAAACCGGTTGTTCAGACGTCCGTCCTCTCTAGCAGAAGGCCGGGCCAAGACAAGAACCACGGGCAAAGGGCTCGGGAACACCCGCGTGGGGCGGGTCAGGGGCGACGGCGGCCTGGTTTTGGAATTTTGGGGTGAGGGCCCGGCTCGGCCGGACCTTCGACAGGAGACGGGTTGATGGCGTTGGGGCGTTTTTGTTCGGTGATGGCGCTCGTTTGCACCTGGTTGAGCGCTTCGGTCAGTCCCGGGCATTCGGCAAAGGACAGCACACCCCAGACGGCCTCGGGCCTCCCGGTGCCGCGCTACGTCAGCCTGAAATCGGATCACGTCAACGTCCGCGCCGGCCCGACCAAGGACAATGACGTCGCCTGGGTCTACACCCGCTCCGGCCTGCCGGTCGAAATCACCGCCGAGTTCGAGAACTGGCGCCGGGTGCGCGATTCCGAGGGCGCCGAGGGCTGGGTCTATCACTCGCTGCTGTCGGGCCGCCGCACCGCGGTCGTCACGATGAAGCACAAGGACGAGCTCGCGCCGATCTACGATCGCGCCGATCCCGACAGCGCGGTGGCCGCAAAGCTCCAGGCCGGCGTCGTCACCCAGGTGAAGAAGTGCAGCGCAAACTGGTGCCACGTTCTCGGCAACGGCTTTGACGGCTGGATTCAGCAGGAGCGCCTCTGGGGCGTCTACTCGGACGAGCAGGTGAACTGATCTCGTTGTCGTCCCGGCGAAGGCCGGGACCCATAACCACAGGCAGTAGTTTGAGGAAGAGTGGTAGTTACCCGGTCGTCCCGCGATACAGATTGCTGTGATTATCGATAAATCACGCGGTATGGGTCCCGGCCTTCGCCGGGACGACGCGAAATTCGAAGCTCAGCGCTTCTTGCGCAGCCGTACGACCATGTCGATGCGGGCGATCTCGTAACCCGCGGGCACCTCCGGCATCTTGGACAGCGCCAGATGCGGATCCTCGATATCGACCAGCTCATGGCTGTTCTCGAGGTAGTAGTGATGGTGGGTGGTGACGTTGGTGTCGAAATAGGTCTTGGTGCCGTCGACGCTGACCTGACGCAGTAGACCGGCGTCGGTGAGCTGGTTCAGGGTGTTGTAGACGGTCGCCAGCGAGACCGGCACCTTGGCCAGCGTCGCTTCTTCGTAGAGCATTTCAGCCGTGAGGTGACGTGCACCCTTGCCGAACAGGAGCCAGCCGAGCGCCATGCGCTGGCGGGTCGGGCGAAGCCCTGCGGACTGGAGCATTTCGTTGACGTCATGCCACGGGCAACCGGTCAAAGCCGGCTGGCGGCCGGACATAAGAGCCGCCGCATGGGCCTCTTCGTCGCGATGGGGCGCGTTATTTTCGTTCATTTCCAGCTTCGGGCACGCGTGAACACTGTGATCCCCAAACATATATGGAGAGATAGATGCAGATGCAAGTTTCTCGCAACTAGAGTGGTTCTAATCAGGTAGGGAACCGGCTTGGTGGCCCGTCATTTTACCTTCATGAGAGCGCTTTGCTACCCGAAATGGCCTGTGTTAGAGAGCCCGCGGTTCCGCTTAACCGATTTTGGCGCGACCCGGCATTGAAGGCCGCTCGCTATCGATCCAGGGTCCTTCGGTATTCTCGTCCGACAATGGCAACAGATGTTGCCTTTCGAACAGGAGAGGGCCCATTTTCGCCGGAAACGCCGCTCAATCGGGGTTTGAACACAAAGGCTTCCGCATGCTGAACAGGCGCAACGGTTACGAATATGAAGATCTGCTGGCGTGTGCCCGCGGCGAGATGTTCGGCCCTGGCAATGCGCAATTGCCGCTGCCGCCGATGCTCATGTTCGACCGCATTGCGGACATCAGCGAGACCGGCGGTGAATTCGGCAAGGGCGTGGTGCGCGCCGAGCTCGACGTGAAGCCCGACCTCTGGTTCTTCGGCTGCCACTTCAAGAACGATCCGGTGATGCCCGGCTGCCTCGGGCTCGATGCGCTGTGGCAAATGGTCGGCTTTTATCTGGGCTGGAGCGGCGGTGAAGGTCGCGGTCGCGCGCTTGGCCTGAACGAGCTGAAGTTCAGCGGCCAGGTGCTGCCGGAGGCCCGCAAGGTTGTGTACAACATCGATATCAAGCGCGTGATGCGTTCAAAGCTGGTGCTCGGTATCGCCGACGGATGGCTTTCGGTCGATGACCAGATTATCTATCGCGCGAAGGATTTGAAGGTCGGCCTGTTCAAGCAGGGCACGAGCCTGGGCTGAGCGCATCACCACGAAGACAACGATTGAGGCGAGGCTGTCATGAGGCGGGTTGTGGTCACCGGGATGGGCATTGTCTCCTCCATCGGAAACAACACCCAGGAAGTGCTTGCGAGCCTTCACGAGGCGAAGTCGGGCATTTCGCGGGCTGAGAAATATGCCGAGCTCGGCTTCCGTTCGCAGGTGCAGGGTGCACCGACGCTCGATCCTTCGACGGTGGTCGATCGCCGCGCCATGCGCTTCCTCGGTCAGGGCGCGGCGTGGAATCACGTCGCGATGGAACAGGCGATCCAGGATTCCGGTCTGTCGCCTGACGAAATTTCCAATATTAGCACCGGCATCATCATGGGCTCCGGCGGCCCGTCGGCGCGCACCATCGTCGAGGCCGCCGACATCACCCGCACCAAGGGACCGAAGCGCGTCGGGCCGTTTGCAGTGCCGAAGGCGATGTCCTCCACGGCCTCCGCGACGCTTGCGACCTGGTTCAAGATCAAGGGTGTGAACTATTCGATCTCGTCCGCCTGCGCCACGTCGAACCATTGCGTCGGCAACGCCTATGAGACGATCCAGATCGGCAAGCAGGACGTCATCTTCGCCGGCGGCTGCGAGGAGCTGGACTGGTCGCTGTCGGTGCTGTTCGACGCCATGGGCGCGATGTCCTCGAAGTACAACGACACGCCCGCCACAGCCTCGCGTCCCTACGACGTCAACCGCGACGGCTTCGTGATTGCCGGCGGCGCCGGCGTGCTGGTGCTGGAAGAGCTCGAGCATGCCAAGGCGCGTGGCGCGCGCATTTACGGCGAGATCGTCGGCTACGGCGCGACGTCCGACGGCTACGACATGGTCGCACCGTCAGGCGAGGGCGCCGAGCGCTGCATGCGCATGGCGATGTCGACCGTGAAGACCAAGGTCGACTACATCAATCCGCACGCGACATCGACCCCGGCCGGCGATCCGCCGGAGATCGATGCGCTTCGCAGGGTGTTCGGAAGCGGCGAGAAGTGCCCGCCGATCTCGGCGACCAAGGCGCTGACCGGTCACTCCCTGGGCGCAACCGGCGTGCAGGAAGCGATCTATTCGCTGCTGATGATGAACAATGGTTTCATCTGCGAGAGCGCGCACATCCAGGAACTCGACCCCGTGTTCGCCGACATGCCGATCGTGCGCAAGCGCATCGACAACGTCAAGATCGGCACCGTGCTGTCGAACTCCTTCGGCTTCGGCGGCACCAACGCCACGCTGGTGTTCAGCCGGCTGGATGCGTGACGTCCTTGCGGACGCGCTGGTAATTTTCTCGTCATGGCCGGGCTTGTCCCGGCCATCCACGTCTTGGTCCCGGCTTCGAAGGGCGTGGATGCCCGGGACGAGCCCGGGCATGACGAAAGCGGAAAGCGATCGAAACGATGCAGGAACTAATGAAAGGCAAGCGCGGTCTGATCATGGGCATCGCCAATGATCATTCGATCGCCTGGGGCATGGCGAAGACGCTGCATGCCCATGGCGCCGAGCTTGCCTTCACCTTCCAGGGCGAGGCCCTGGGCAAGCGCGTCAAGCCGCTGGCGGAGCAGCTTGGCGTCGACATGGTGCTGCCCTGCGACGTCGAGGACATCGCCAGCGTCGACGCCACATTCACGGCCTTGCGCGAAAAGTGGGGCCGGCTGGATTTCGTGATCCACGCGATCGGCTTCGCCGACAAGAACGAGCTCAAGGGCCGCTACGCCGACACCAGCCGCGAGAATTTTTCGCGTACCATGGTGATCTCCTGCTTCTCCTTCACGGAAGTGGCAAAACGCGCCGCCGAGCTGATGACGGAGGGCGGCAGCATGATCACGCTGACCTTCGGCGCCTCGGGACGCGCGATGCCGAACTACAACGTGATGGGCGTGGCCAAGGCGGCGCTGGAAGCCTCGGTGCGCTATCTTGCGTCGGATTTCGGACCGCGCGGCATCCGCGTCAACGCGATCTCCGCAGGCCCGATCCGCACGCTCGCCGGCTCCGGCATCGGCGAGGCGCGCGCGATGTTCGCCTTCATGCAAAAGCATTCCCCGCTCCGCCGCGGCGTCACGCTCGACGAGCTCGGCGGCTCCGCGCTGTATCTGTTGTCGGATCTCTCCGGCGGCGTGACCGGCGAGATCCACTATGTCGATAGCGGCTACAACACCGTCCTGATGCCGCGGCCGGACGATCTGAAGACGCAGGATTAGCTCTCGTAGAGTGGGCAAAGGCGCGCAAGCGACGTGCCCACGATTTCTTAAAATTGGGCCACGAACTTTTGCCGCGAGCGACGTGTTGATCAGCGTGCGTCGCTGTTGCGTGTCGCGCGTTGAAACCCGAGCAAGAGCGGCAGCGTCTTGTCGAGGCTTTCCGTCAGCATGGCGCGCACGCCGTCGCGCAGTGCGGGATTGTCGGCGGCATCTTCAGGGCGGGTTGGAAACGATTCTGCGGCTAGTTCGCGATAGGGGCCGCCGATTTGCACGCCCAGAAGCCTCTGCACCATGAGGGAATGATGCGTGTTGATCAGCGCAGAACTCTGTCTGACAACGGAAAAGTCGCGCCCGTCGAAGATGCGGACAAACGCCAGGGCATAGAGATAGATGCGACGCCCGAGCACCACATCATGGTTGAGGATGCCGAAGCCGCGGACCGTATAGTTGGATGACCCGAAAGGGCTGATTGAATTGAGGATCTGGATGTAGTGCCGGCAATTCGTTCCTTTCACGACCTCGCGCATGTATTGGGCCAGCTCCGCATTGAGATCGCGGAACAACCTGTCCTTCAATGTGTCCTTGGACTCGTCGTGGGGAGGAAATTTCGCCGGGTTGTAGGGGATTCTCAGAACGGATACGCCGGCAGGGATCGCGGCGCGAGTCCGCGCGAAGATCAGTTCATTGAGTCCCCAGCCCGGGATCGGGACAACCGTCTTCTTGTTCTGAAATACGGTCAGGCCGGTCGTCAGCACGGTGAACTCATCGCCGGTGGTGACGACGACACCGAAGTCGCACGAGCCGCCGACCACGGGAGCGGGTTTGGCCGTCCGCGTGGTCGTCTTGTTGTTGTTTTGCTTGACGGCTGATCCTGCCGTCTCCGTCCCTGGTGGTCCCGATTTGGTCTGCGCCCAGGCAGATGTCGAAAAGCACCACACGACAGCCGCCACCACGAGCAGCCGGGCCATAACCTCAAATGCAGCCCAGCCGCAGGAAGCGGACGAGCGATAGTCTTTGTCGCGTCCCCTCGGCAAAGGCGCTTACTCGCCCTTGATATACGCGGGTAGATACCTGTCCAGCTGGGCCGTGAGCAGGCTGCGTGTGCTGTCACGCAGCAATGCGCTGCTAGTCACCTGTTCCGGAGTCTTGGGAAATTCGAGATTGTTGAGGATTTGCATATTGTCGTTCTTGTTGGAGAAACTCGAAGCAATCACATCGCCGAAGCTGCGGGTAGGCGCCCGATGGATGTCGAAAGTCCGTCCGTCAAAAACGTTGATGCGGAAATAGGAAACCACGACGCCGCGCCCGGAAGGGCTCGCCCAATTCTTGTAGACCCCGAGGCCCTCGATTGATTGATTGGTGCCATCAACCGAAACGCGGGCTTTCGTGGCTACGACGTAACGTTCGCAATTTGAAGTTCCGGCGATCTGCCGCACCAGCGCCGTCAGGTCGTCACGGTCCTTGCGGAACAGTTTCGCTTCCGGATGATAGTAAGGCTTGAAGGCTCCGCTCGCGTAAGCGATCTTTCGGACAGCGGTGCCGGGCGCCGCGGCGCGAACCCTCGCGACGAACAGATCATCGATACCCCACGTCTCGATCGGCGCCTCCATGTACTCGTTTCCGAGCATCGTGAGGCCGACATGTTGCACCGAGAACTGGTCTCCGATCGCGGAAATGACGCCGATCTGGCAGGGGCCACTCTCCGCCCCGACTGGCTGTTGTGCAGCCGGTTTGGCCTTCGGCGCCGCCTTCTTGACTGCCTTCTTGGCCGGCGCCGCCGTCTGAGCGGGAGGCGCGGCGGTTGCGGGAGGGGTCTGCGCGGCTGCCGCAGTGAGCAGGGACAGCAACGCGATCAGCGAGACAGCAATTCGAAACATCGATTCCGGGAGATCAGGGCAGGAGGACGGCGGATACACCACACTAAATTGGAACCGTGACAACCGCAAGCTGCACCAGGCGACCACTGCCTATCCGGTACGTCCCGGCCGCCGCCACCTGTAATACTTCATCATAAACCCGTTCGATGGTTCGATCTCTTGCTTCTCGAACACAAAACCTTCGCGCTCGTACCAGCGCCAGGCTTTTTCGTTCTCGCGGACGCAGCGCAGAGACATCTCATCCGGCATTTGCGTGCGCGTGAAGGCGAGCAATTGGCGGCCGAGCGATTGACCCTGATAGACGGGCGCGACGAACAGCATGTCGAGATAGAATTTTGGCAGATGCAGCGCCAGCATCGCGGCGATCGTGCCGTTGTCGTCGGCAACGAACAGGCTCCAGCCGTCCTCGATCTCGCGCCGGATGCGTGCACGCAGGTTTGCCAGCAGGAAGTCGCTCGTCTCGCCGAGCCCGGTCGAGACCCAGCTCTCCATCCAGACACGGCCGATCTCGTCGTATTCGTCCGCGCGGGCCGGGCGGATGATGGGATGCGACATCGAGGCCTCAGGTCGGCTTGCTGCGCACGGATGGACGCGCGCGAACCTTACCCGCCGACAGGCACACTACCTCGGAGATCTGCAGCAGTTGCCGCGCCAGCGGGCTGGTCTTGCGCCAGACCATGCCGATGGTGCGTGACGGCTGCGGGTCGCGGAAGCGTGCCAGCGAGACCGAGGCCGATCGCGTCTCCACCGACACGGCCATCTCCGGGATCAAGGTGACGCCGATGCCGGCGCTGACCATCTGGACCAGCGTCGACAGCGAATTGGCGTCCAGCATCTCGCGCGGCGGCGCCGATTGCATGTTGCAGAATGACAGCGCCTGATCGCGGAAGCAGTGTCCTTCCTCGAGCAACAGCAGCCGCATCTCGCGCATCATCTCCCGCGATGGTGCCGGCGTTCCCTCGTCCGCGCTCGGCCGCACCAGCAGGAATTTTTCCTCGAACAGAGCGACCTCGGTGAGCGAGGGCTCGGACACCGGCAACGCCACGATGGCGGTATCGAGCCGACCTTCCACCAGTTCCTGGATCAGCCGCGGCGTCATCGTCTCGCGCACGCGGATGTCGAGCTCCGGATGCATGCGCGTCAGATTCTTGGTGATTGTCGGCAGCAGATAGGGCGCAATCGTCGGAATCATGCCGATGCGCAACCGTCCGGAAAACCGGTCCTGCGAGGCGCGGGCGAAATCGCCGAGCTCGTCGACCGAGCGCAAGATGTCGCGGACGCGCTGCGCGAGCTCCTCGCCGAATCGGGTCAGCGCCACCTGTCGGGCGCTGCGCTCCAGCAGCAGGCCGCCGAGCGCCTCCTCCAGCTCCTTGATCTGCATCGACAGGGCAGGCTGCGAGATCGAGCAGGACTCAGCCGCGCGGCCGAAATGACTGTGACGCGCCAGGGCGTCGAAATACCGGAGCTGGCGCAGGGTGAGGTTTAGCATCAGAAAATCTTATCGCTGCGATCATTAAAGTCAACTTCCCCTGATCGAACGTGAAGCTTAGAGTGCTTCCACCTGGTCAAAGGCGCGAGTTCGACGCCACCAGAGGAGGTATTCATGGACGACTCTTCAAAGTGCCCGTTTTCGGGTGGAAAACGCGTGCCGGCGAACCGCGATTGGTGGCCGACCCAGCTCAGCATCGAGATGCTGCACAAGAATTCGGCCAAGTCCGACCCGATGGACAAGGACTTCGACTACGCCAAGGAATTCAAGTCGCTCGACCTGAACGCGGTCATCAAGGACCTGACCGCTCTGATGACCGAATCGCAGGAATGGTGGCCCGCTGACTTCGGTCACTACGGCGGCCTCATGATTCGCATGGCCTGGCATAGCGCGGGCACCTATCGCACCACCGACGGTCGCGGTGGCGCCGGCGCCGGACAACAGCGTTTCGCGCCGCTCAACAGCTGGCCCGATAACGCCAATCTCGACAAGGCACGCCGTCTGCTCTGGCCGATCAAGCAGAAATACGGCCGCAAGATTTCCTGGGCCGATTTGATGGTGCTGGCCGGCAACGTCGCGCTGGAATCGATGGGCTTCAAGACCTTTGGCTTTGCCGGTGGCCGCGTCGACGTCTGGGAGCCGGAAGAACTGTATTGGGGTCCGGAAGGCACGTGGCTGGGCGATGAGCGCTACAGCGGCGAACGCCAGCTCGCCGAGCCGCTCGGCGCGGTGCAGATGGGCCTTATCTATGTCAATCCGGAAGGCCCGAACGGCAAGCCGGATCCGATCGCCGCGGCAAAGGACATCCGCGAGACGTTCGCCCGCATGGCGATGAACGACGAGGAAACCGTCGCGCTGATCGCCGGCGGCCACACCTTCGGCAAGACCCATGGTGCCGGCGATCCGTCGCTGGTCGGACCGGAGCCGGAAGCGGGCGCGCTCGAGGATCAGGGTCTCGGCTGGAAGAGCAAGCACGCTTCGGGCATTGCCGGCGATTCCATCACCAGCGGTCTCGAGGTCACCTGGACGACGACGCCGACGAAGTGGAGCAACAACTTCTTCGAGAACCTGTTCAAGTTCGAATGGGAGCTGACGAAGAGCCCGGGCGGTGCGCAGCAGTGGACGGCGAAGGGCGCCGAAGCGATCATTCCCGACGCCTTCGACAAGTCCAAGAAGCATCGCCCGACGATGCTGACGACCGATCTCTCGCTGCGTATGGATCCGGCCTATGAGAAGATCTCGCGCCGCTTCCTGGAGAATCCCGATCAGTTCGCGGACGCCTTCGCCCGTGCCTGGTTCAAGCTCACCCATCGCGACATGGGCCCGATCCAGCGCTATCTCGGCCCGCTGGTGCCGAAGGAAACGCTGATCTGGCAGGACCCGATCCCCGCCGTGAATCACGAGCTCGCCAGCGAGCAGGATATCGCCTCGCTGAAGACCAAGATCCTGGCTTCGGGTCTGTCGGTCTCGGAGCTGGTCTCGACCGCCTGGGCGTCGGCCTCGACGTTCCGCGGCTCGGACAAGCGCGGCGGCGCCAACGGCGCACGCATTCGCCTCGCCCCGCAGAAGGATTGGGAGGTGAACGAGCCGGCTCAACTCACGAAGGTTTTGGGCAAGCTCGAAGCGATCCAGAAGGACTTCAACGCGTCATCCGGTGCGAAGAAGGTCTCGTTGGCGGACCTGATCGTGCTCGGCGGCACCGCCGCGGTCGAGAAGGCCGCGAAGGATGCCGGCGTCGACGTCAAGGTCGGCTTCACGCCGGGCCGCATGGATGCCTCGCAGGAGCAGACCGACGCCGCTTCGTTTGCTCCGCTGGAGCCGCGGGCCGATGGCTTCCGCAACTTCATCGGCAAGCGGCAGCAGTTCATGATGCCCGAGGAGGCTCTGGTCGATCGTGCTCAGCTGCTCCGGCTTACCGGCCCGGAGATGACGGTGCTCCTCGGCGGTCTGCGTGTGCTCGGTGCCAATGCGAACGGTTCGAAGAACGGCGTCCTCACCTCGAAGGTGGGAACGCTGAGCAACGACTTCTTCGTCAACCTGCTCGACATGAGCACGCAGTGGACGCCGGCCGGCACCGACGGCACCTATGAGGCCCGCGACCGCAAGACCAACGCGGTCAAGTGGACGGGCACGCGCGTCGACCTGATCTTCGGTGCGCACTCGCAGCTTCGCGCCTACGCCGAGGTCTATGCCACGTCGGATTCCAAGGAGCAGTTCGTCAAGGACTTCGCCAAGGCCTGGACCAAGGTCATGAACCTCGATCGCTACGACATCGCGGCCTGATCCCAAAGCTCAGTGAGCGACAAACAAAAAGGGCGGCCGCGAGGCCGCCCTTCGTGTTTCTGGCAGGTAGCGAGATTTACTCGCCGGCCGCTTCGCAATGTTGGCATTGCGGGTGTCCTTGGACCATGCAATCTTAAGGAGATTGTTTGGCTTATTAATTTTCAGATAGTTAATCGCCGGGTGTGCCATGTGGAAGAAAGCTTGGGCCGCGGTCACGGTTGTCCTCTGGTTCTTCGTTCGTACAATTCGCTACCTTATCAAGCCGTTCGTCTGGCTAATCTCCCTTGCTATTGCGGTGCTGGCGGTTTTGGTTTTGGTCGTGCCGACGACGTCCCGCGACGTGGCCTATCGAAACATAGATCCTGCTTCCGAAACCTGCGGCTTCGCTCCCGATCGAGCTTGGGCGATTCTTGCCGATCCAGCTGGAGCGGCCGATGGTCCGGTTGACAATGACGAGATCAAGGCGATCAGGAATTTCCCATCTGGCGGATGGGAGAAGAAATTCTCCTGTTCGCTTCAGCGGCACACCATCCCCGGCGTCAACGGTGGCGAGCCACTCTTCTACAACCTGGCATTCGTTGAGTTCAGGGAAGATGGCTCGCCCTACGAACTGATCAAGGACCTTGGGCAGCCCTATACCATTGAAGAGCTATCGAGCCGCATTCGCTTTGTCAGTAGCAACAAGCGCGAGCCGATCACGCAGCTGCGGGCTCTGACAAACCTGCTGCGACAAACGAGCGGCCGGAACTACGTGGTGGTGTTCGTCCACGGCTGGCGGCATGACGCTCGGATCGGAGACGACAACGTTGGCGCGCTTCGTAGATATGCGGCACACGCCGCACGTTACCTGAAGGAGCGATGCAGAGCCGGCGAACAAGAGCAGTGCGAACGTATTGTGACGGCGGTCTACATCGGATGGCGAGGGGCAAGGATCGACGAGCCACGTATTGTCGACCCCCTTGTCGCAATCGGAGACTGGCTCGACGGCGGACCAGATAAATGCCGGGCAGACGATTCCGCCAAGCCTGCCGGCGGAGGCCCAAGTGCTCAAAGGTGCTGGCGGAGAATTATGAGCAGCTGGGGTAATGGTGCGGCGTCGCTCGTTACAGCCCTCACGTTGTTTGACCGGAAGCCGGTCAGTGAAACGATCGCGCCGCATGTCCTCACCGCCATACGATCAATCGAGAGCACGTTCGACGTCGTCAAGAATGGGCAGCTGCTGCACTACTACGACAGGGAGCAGAATCCGAATCGTCTCTTGGTGGTCGGTCACAGCTTGGGTGGGAATCTATTAGCGACTGCACTCGAGCACGACGCGCTCAAGCGCGTTGAATGGCAGTCCGCCCGTAATGCCGATTCGCGCGGGAGCAGGCAGACTCCAAACGGGGAGCGCACTTCATCGACGGCGAAGCAGCAGAATTATTTTGAGCCACCGCTCGGAAATCTTGTCGTCTTGATCAATCCGGCGGCGGAGGCCCGAAAATGGACGTCGATTCAGCGGGCGGTTTGGCGGCACATGGTCTTCCGGGAAGGCGAGGCAAGATCGGAGGAGGACTATGGTCATGAGTTCTTCCCGGACTACCAGCGTCCGGTTGTCGTCGCTGTTACGTCTGCGTTCGCCTGGCCGCCAGGCGGAATCCGTACGGAGGACTGCGCCGTCGCATTCAACTTCGACAAGGAGTTTAGGGACAATCCCCCTGTGACGGGGGGCGCGGATACCCTGCGCCGGAAGGAAGAGCGGCTACACACGGCAATCGATGACGTCGATCAGAAGTCAAAGAAGGGCGGCGTAGTCTACGATACCGCGACGCACGATCTGTTTCCCTTCTTCAAATTCGATTTCCGTCCGATGGCGGATCGACTCGATCGATACGCGCGGTACCTTGCCGAGCAGAAGGTGCCACGACTCTCCTGCGCAAGGGAACCGGAGATCAAGTCGTGGTGGCCGTGGCTGTTGGCAAAGGTTGCGGCGCATCTGCGCGATGCGCCATTCCAGAACTCGGACATGGAGGAGACCAGAACTATTGGCAATTTGGACGTCCCCAGGCACGCGGCTGGAACCCTTGATGATTATCTGATCCCCTCCAAGCCTTTCGGAACGACACACGAGATGCGCGGCCTCGCGAATGCTGCCAAGTCGATGTCGTATTCGAGCCTCGCAACGAGCCAGTTGGCGGAATGTCCGATCAGTCATTTTTGGCTGAGCCGGGCACGCCGTCAGCAGTCGCCCCACGGCACGAATTGGAATAGCAACGAGCTGGCGGCGGTCGCTTCAGATGAAGATCCGGCAGCGAAGTCATTATCGACGCGAATCACTCACGGTTTCGACATGGCCGGCATCACGCCGGTCACGCGTGCGAATGATCCTTTCTGGAATATGCGGGCTTTCGACGACGTGATTGCCGAGCACAGCGGCTATCGTCTTTCGTCTTTCATCTGTGCGATCAATCAATTGGTCATGGACGAAGCGACCAAGCTTCCTGGCCCGCCGGCGCCAACGGTCGCCGCAGAGGCTCCGAGGAATCCGGCAGACAGTCTCACTGCCTCGTCTCCGCCGGTGATCCTGAAGAAGGATTAATTGGCTATTCGGCTGCTCGCATCCTGCGATGAGATGCCAGAAGACGTGTTCAACAAAAAGGGCGGCCGCGAGGCCGCCCGTCGTGTTTCTGGCAGGTCGCGGAGATTTACTCGCCGGCCGCTTCGCGCGCGGGCTGCTGGCTCTCGCCCTTGCCCTCGAGGTCTTCGCCGGTCTCCTGGTCGACCACCTTCATCGACAGGCGGGTCTTGCCGCGGTCGTCGAAGCCGAGCAGCTTGACCTTGACCTTGTCGCCTTCCTTGACGACGTCGGAGGTCTTCTGCACGCGCGCCGAGGCGAGCTGGCTGATGTGGACGAGACCGTCCTTGGAGCCGAAGAAGTTCACGAAAGCGCCGAACTCCATCACCTTGACGACGGTGCCGTCATAGATCTGGCCGACTTCCGGATCGGAGGCGATCGACTTGATCCACTTGATCGCGGCCTTCATGGCCTCGCCGTCGTTGGAGGCGACCTTCACGGTGCCGTCGTCCTCGATGTTGACCTTGGCGCCGGTCTTCTCGACGATCTCGCGGATCACCTTGCCGCCGGTGCCGATCACTTCGCGGATCTTGTCGGTGGCGATCTTGAAGGTCTCGATGCGCGGCGCGTATTCGCCGAGCTCGGCACGGGCGTTGGTGAGCGCCTTCGACATCTCGCCGAGGATGTAGATACGTCCATCCTTGGCCTGGCCGAGCGCGACCTTCATGATCTCCTCGGTGATGCCCTCGATCTTGATGTCCATCTGGAGCGAGGTGATGCCCTGCTCGGTACCGGCGACCTTGAAGTCCATGTCGCCGAGATGGTCCTCGTCACCGAGGATGTCCGAGAGAACCGCGAAGCGCTTGTCTTCGAGGATCAGGCCCATCGCGATGCCCGCGGTCGGCCGCTTCAACGGCACGCCGGCGTCCATCAGCGCGAGCGAGGCGCCGCAGACCGATGCCATCGACGAGGAGCCGTTGGATTCGGTGATCTCCGACACCACGCGCGTGGTGTAGGGGAATTCGTGGTGCGGCGGCAGCACCGGGTGGATCGCGCGCCAGGCGAGCTTGCCGTGGCCGATCTCGCGCCGCTTGGTACCGCCGAGGCGGCCGGTCTCACCGACCGAGTAGGGAGGGAAGTTGTAGTGCAGCAGGAACGTCTCTTTGTACGTTCCAGACAGCGCGTCGATGTACTGCTCGTCCTCGCCGGTGCCGAGCGTGGTCACGACCAGCGCCTGGGTCTCGCCGCGGGTGAACAGCGCCGAGCCGTGAGCGCGGGGCAGCACGCCGACTTCGGCGACGATGTTGCGCACGGTCTTGGAATCGCGGCCGTCGATGCGCTTGCCGGTGTCGAGGATGTTCCAGCGAACGATCTTGGCTTCGAGCTCCTTGAACACGCCGCCGATGCGCAGCTTGTCGTATTTCGGCTCCTGGCCTTCCGGGAAGTAGTGCGCGATCACCTTTTCCTTGACCTTGCCGACCGCGGCGTAGCGATCCTGCTTGACCGGAATGGCGTAGGCGGCGCGCAGTTCCTGCTCGACCATGCCGAGCATTTCCTTTTCGAGCGCCGAATTGTCGATCGTGGTGACCTCGCGCGGCTCCTTCGCGGCCTTTTCGGCGAGCTCGATGATCGCGTTGATCACGGGCTGGAAGTGGCGGTGACCGAACATCACGGCGCCGAGCATGATCTCTTCGTTCAGCTCCTTGGCTTCCGATTCCACCATTAGCACCGCGTCCGCGGTGCCGGCGACGACGAGGTCGAGCTGGGTGTCGACCATCTCGTCGAGGGTCGGGTTGAGGATGAACTCGTCATTGGCGAAGCCGACGCGCGCGGCGCCGATCGGGCCCTTGAAGGGAGCCCCCGACAGGGTCAGCGCAGCCGACGAGGCTACCAGCGCGACGATATCGGGATCGTTCTCCATGTCGTGCGAGAGCACGGTGACGATCACCTGGGTCTCGTTGCGCCAGCCGTCGACGAACAGCGGACGGATCGGACGGTCGATCAGGCGGGAAACCAGCGTTTCCTTCTCGGTCGGACGACCTTCGCGCTTGAAATAGCCGCCGGGAATGCGGCCGGCTGCGTAGGTCTTCTCCTGGTAGTCGACGGTCAGCGGCAGGAAGTCGACGCCTTCGCGCGGCGACTTCGCGGCAACGACGGTGGCGAGCACCACGGTCTCGCCGTAGGTCGCGACGACGGCGCCGTCGGCCTGGCGGGCGATCTTGCCGGTTTCGAGCTTGAGAGGGCGTCCACCCCAGTCGATCTCGACTGAATGCTTATTGAACATAGAGGTCTTCTTTCATGGGTTCTCGAAAGAAGGACGGGTCGAAAAACAAAAACCATGCGCAAGATTGCGGGACGTTGATCGAAGCGGGCGATCAGCGTCCTGCGATCCTGCCATGGTTTTTGGATTTCGGATGGCGTCCATCCCTTCGGGTCATACGGGCGCCTTGCCCGTTGTGCCCAGCCGCCGGATTGCTGCTGGACTGTCAGTCGGCACGAACGCGAACACCGAAGCGCGGTGTTCGCCCATCATGCCCCGGATGCTCGCCGTCACTCGAGTATGATCCGGAAAAGTGCAAAGCGGTTTTCCGACAAGATCATGCTCAAACAACAATCCAAAGTGCGATTTTATCGCGCTTTGGGCTCGCATCCGACGCGCACGCAGCCTCGACGAAAAACCTTTAAACAAACGCTTTCGTTCGAAATCACGCGCGAAAACGCGCGCCGTTTGGCGCGCGCAAGAACTCTTAACGACGAATGTTGTGCTTCTCGAGCAGCGCCTTGTAGCGCGCCTCGTCCTTTTTCTTCACATAGTCGAGGAGCGAGCGGCGGGTCGAGACCAGCTTCAAGAGGCCGCGACGCGAATGGTTGTCCTTCACGTGGGTCTTGAAATGGTTGGTGAGGTTGGCGATGCGTTCCGACAGGATCGCGACCTGAACCTCTGGCGAGCCGGTATCGCCGGCCTTGTTGGCATTCGTCTTGATGACTTCCGCTTTGCGTTCTGCGGCAATCGACATCGGTCAATTTCTCTCGTTGCGATCGGCGCTGGCAGTCAGGCCGGTCAGGTTGAACACACGCTTGGGGATGATTTCGCCATTGCCGACTTCGGCAAGCGCGAGAAGTCGGCCTGCCACCGTGACATAGACTGTGCCGCTACAAGTGGGCGCATCCCGTCCGCGCAACAAAACGGCTTGGCCCCGATGGAGCCTTGCCGCATCAGCCCGAGTGACGGCCAGTGCCGGGATGTCGTCCAGCGCGGTCTCAACGGGCATAAGCGCGTCGGCGAGGCTACCCTCGCCGGACGCGGCTCTATCGCACAAAGCCTCCAACTGATCCAGCGGAATCATGTCGTTCTCGCCAAATGGGCCGACCAGGGTCCGCCGCAGCGCGCAGATATGGCCGTAAGTGCCGAGAATCCGGCCCATATCGCGGGCCAGCGCGCGAACATAGGTGCCCTTGCCGCATTCGGCCTCGAACACGGCATGGTCGCTATCCGGTTGATCTACAAGGCTTAAACGGTGAATCTCGACCGGGCGGGGGGCCAGTTCCACGATCTCGCCGTCGCGGGCCAGGTCGTAGGCGCGCTCGCCCTGGACCTTGATCGCGGAATAGCGCGGCGGGATCTGCTGGATCACCCCGGTGAAACGGGGCAGCAGGGCCTCGATGGCCTGCCGGGTCGGGCGCTGGTCCGAGGTTGCGGTCGCCCGGCCCTCGATGTCGTCGGTGTCGCGCTCCTCGCCCCAGCATACCGTGAACCGGTAGCGCTTGCGGCCGTCCATAACGAAGGGAACGGTCTTGGTGGCCTCGCCGAGCGCGATCGGCAGGCCGCCGGAGGCGAGCGGATCGAGCGTGCCGGCATGGCCGGCGCGTTTGGCGTTGAACAGGCGCTTGAGCACGGCAACGGCCTGCGTCGAGGTCATGCCGATCGGCTTGTCGAGCACGACCCAGCCGTGGACGTCGCGGCGGTCGCGGCGCGGCTGGTTGCCCTTCTGCTTGTTGGCGCGCGGATCGTTGTTGACGCGGCGCGGCTCCTGAGGCGGCTGAGAATTGCCGCCCATGTCCGCAAAATTATTTTTCTGCACGTCGAGCTGATCGGCCTCTTCGCCGCCGATCGTGCCGTGAGCCGGGTCCATCGTCATCGTTCTTCTTCCCGATCCGAATCCGGATCCTGTTCCAGGTCCTTCTGCACCGCGGGTGTTCGCAAAAGCTTCTCGATCCGTTCCGCTTCGTCGAATCGTTCGTCGACGCGGAAGCGAAGGTCAGGTGCAAATTTCAGGTTAACGCGCCGCGCGACCTCGCCGCGCAGGAATTTCTTGTTGCGCTCGAGCGCAGCGAGGACGATCTCGGTATCGCGGCCACCGAGCGGCATCACATAGACTGTTGCGAGCTTCAGGTCGGGCGACATCCGCACCTCCGGCACGGTGATGATGTGGCCTTCGAGGTCAGCATCATGCACGCTGCCTTGCGCCAGAATCTCGGCTATCGCATGGCGAACCTGCTCGCCGACCCGCAACTGACGTTGCGAGCCGCCGGACGCGGAACTCTTTTTCTGATGATGGCGGGGCATGGTCTGAAAATCACCTCGTCGTGCCCGCTTTTGGGACACGGGCATTGTCATTTGTCTTGCTGAAACGAAGAGGGGTGGATGGCCGGAAAAAATCCGGCCATCGCACTCCCGCAATTCAGTTCAAAAAAGATCCGGGCGCTTCGGTAAGATTTGGACTTACAGGGAGCGCTGGATCGTCTCCACGCGGTAACACTCGATGACGTCACCGGCGCGCATGTCGTGATAGTTCTCGAAGGCCATGCCGCATTCCTGACCGGACTGGACTTCCTTCACTTCGTCCTTGAAACGCTTCAGCGTCGACAGCTTGCCTTCGTGCACAACGACGTTGTCGCGGATCAGGCGCACGTTGGCGCCGCGTTCCACGGTGCCGTCGGTGACGCGGCAGCCGGCGACCTTGCCGACCTTGGAGATGTTGAAGATCTCCAGGATCGCGGCATTGCCGAGCATGGTTTCCCGCAGGGTCGGCGCAAGCAGGCCGCTCATGGCCTTCTTCACGTCGTCCACGAGGTCGTAGATGATGTTGTAATAACGGATTTCGATGCCGTTGCGCTTGGCGGCCGCAGCGGCCTCCTTGTTCGCACGAACCGAGAAGCCGATGATCGCGGCGTTGAAGCCTTCCGCGAGCGTCACGTCCGATTCCGAGATGCCGCCGACACCGGCATGCAGGATACGCGCGGCGACCTCGTCGGTGCCGAGCTTCTCCAGCGAGCCGAGGATCGCTTCCAGCGAGCCCTGCACGTCGGCCTTGATGATCAGCGGGAATTCCTTGCGGCCCGCCGTCTTCAACTGCGACATCATCTGCTCGAGCGAGCCGCGCATGCCGGAGATCGAGGCCGCCGCGTTCTCGCGCTTCTGGTGCGCGCGGTAGCTGGTGACCTGGCGGGCGCGGGCTTCGTTCTCGACCACGGCGAGACGATCGCCGGCTTCCGGCGGACCGTTGAAGCCGAGCACCTCGACCGGCACCGACGGACCTGCCTCCTGCACCGTCTCGCCCTGATCCGAGATCAGCGCGCGGACGCGGCCCATTTCGGCGCCGGCGACGATGATGTCACCGACACGGAGCGTGCCGCGCTGGACCAGAACGGTCGCGACCGGACCGCGGCCGCGATCGAGCTTGGCTTCGATCACGGTGCCTTCGGCCGGACGATCGGAATTGGTCTTGAGGTCGAGGATGTCGGCCTGGAGCGCGATCATCTCGAGCAGCTTGTCGAGATTGGTCTTGTTCTTGGCCGACACTTCGACGTCGACGACTTCGCCGCCGAAGGATTCGACCTGCACCTCGTGCTGGAGCAGCTCGGTGCGCACGCGCTCGGGCTTGGCGTCGGGCTTGTCGATCTTGTTGATGGCAACGATGATCGGCACCCGCGCCGCCTTGGCGTGGTTGATGGCTTCGATCGTCTGCGGCATCACGCCGTCGTCGGCCGCAACCACGAGCACGACGATGTCGGTCACCTTGGCGCCGCGGGCGCGCATCGCGGTGAACGCGGCGTGGCCGGGCGTGTCGATGAAGGTGATCTTCTTGCCGCTTTCGGGCGACAGCACCTGATAGGCGCCGATATGCTGGGTGATGCCGCCGGCTTCGCCGGAGACCACGTTGGCATGGCGGAGCGCGTCGAGCAGCGAAGTCTTGCCGTGGTCGACGTGGCCCATCACGGTCACGACCGGCGAGCGCGGCTCGGTGTCGGTGGAATCATCGATGGCGTCGAACAGGCCTTCTTCAACGTCGGACGCGGCAACGCGCTTGACGGTGTGACCGAGCTCCTCGGCGATCAGCTGCGCGGTGTCGGCATCGATAACGTCGGTGATCTTATGGATCGCGCCCTGCTTCATCAGCATGCGGATGATTTCCACCGCGCGCTCCGACATGCGGTTGGCGAGCTCCTGGATGGTGATCGCTTCCGGAATGACCACCTCGCGGATGAGCTTTTCTTTCGGCTCGTTCGCGGCATGGCCCTTCAGACGCTGGGTGCGGCGGCGGAACGAGGCGATCGAGCGCTCGCGGACGTCGTCGGCATTGAAGGCGGTGACGACCGTCAGGCGGCCGCGCTCCTTCTGCGGGCCGGGCTTGTGGGTGGGCTTGGGAGCGACCACAGGCCGCGCAGCGCCGCCGGGGCCGCGACGGATCTGGCGCGGACCCTCGTCCTCGTCCGGTCCGGCCGCGACAGCGGGGGCGCGGCCCACCGGGCCTCCCGGCCGTTGCGTGGTCGTTCCGGGCCGCGCGGTCGTTGTTCCCGGGCGTGCCGTGGTGGTTGTGCCGGGGCGCGCCGTGGGCGCTCCGGGCCGCGCTGCAGGAGCGGCCGAGGTCGCAGTTGCAGGGCGCGCCGTAGATTGCGGTTGCTCGCCTTCGCCAAAACGCTTCTTGGCCTCGGTTTCGGCCTTCCGCTTGGCTTCCTCTTCGTGGCGGTGACGCTCCTCCTCGGCCTTGCGGCGGGCTTCGGCGGCCTCGCGATCGGCACGCTCGGCGCTTTCGCGGACCGCGCGGCGCTGCGCCTCTTCCTCGGCATGGCGGCGCTCTTCGACTTCGCGCACCTTGGCATCGGCCAGCGCGCTGGCGCGGGCGGAACGTTCGTCCTCGGTCAGCGTACGCAGCACCACGCCGGAGCCGGCGTTGCGCGGCGGCGCGGGGCGGGCCGGAGCAGGCTTGGGCGCGACGGCGGCCGGCGCGGGCTTCGCCACCTCGGCCACCTGCGGCTCGGGGCTGCCGTCGACACGGCGCTTGCCACGCTTCTCGACCACGACCTGCTTGCTACGGCCATGACTGAAGCTCTGGCGCACGGTGCCCGTTTCGACGCGCGGCTTGAGCGATAGCGTCTTGCTCGGAACGCTCAGCTTCTTGTCGCCAGGGGTCTTGGTATCAACCATTAAGCAGTCCTAATCCTGATCTTGTTGTCTTGTGCGTTGCCGCACCGTGCTATCGGGTGGTCGTTGTCTCTCAGAAATCCTGGCCGGGCTTTTCGGCAGTCCTGTCAGCGTCCGCCATCCGGTATCGGACCAGCATCTGGCTACGTGACAGGAATGACTTGCTCGCCGGGCCCGCGAGCAGGGCAGCATGTATCACATTTGACCGGGTAAGTGCCAAATCCAATTCTGTCGATTTTAGTGCGGTGACGACGGGAATCGGCGGCTTGGCGCCGCGATTTCCCTCATTTTGACGCGCCAGCATGTCCAATTTGCGGATTCCGTCCGCGGCCCCGTCGCTGGCATGGATCAGGACCTCGACCGTACCTTCCCGAAGCGCGCTTTCGACCTTGCCGAAACCGGCCACGATCTGGCGCGCCTTGGCTGCAATCCCAAGGGCTTCGACCACGCTCCGGACCAGGAGCGCCTCGAGGTCGACGGGAAGCGTCTGAGGGATGCGCAGCTCGCGCTTGAAGGCTTTGGTGAAATGGTGACGCCGAACGGCTTCCGCAACCACCTCGCGCGAGGCGGTGACCCACATGCCGCGTCCGGGCAGCTTGCGCTTGAGATCGGGAACTATGTGCGCTTGCGGCGAGACGACGAAGCGGATCAGCTCGTCGATCGGCCGGACCTCGCGGCTGACCACACACATCCGCATGGTCGCGGACCTTTCGGTCCGCGGTCCATGGTCGAGTTCGGGGTCAGTATCGGCGAGCATCCGGGTGACATCCTCCTTCGCCTTAAGCCGGCTGATCTTCGGTCGCCTCGGCCTCTTCGGCGGGCTTGGCGAGATCGGCCTCGGTGATCCAGCCGGCCTTGACACGGGCCTGCATGATCATCGCTTCGGCATCGTCACGGGAGATTTCGAGGCCATCGAGCGCGCCCGGATATTTGGTCTGCTCGCCGCCTTCCTTGCGCTCGGTCCAGCCGACCAGATCGTCCGTGGCGCAACCGGCGAGGTCGTCGACCGTCTTGATGTCGTTCTCGCCGAACTTCACCAGCATCTTCGAGGTGACGCCGGGCACGTCCTTCACGGCGTCCTCGACGCCGAGCTCCTTGCGCCTAGCCTCGAGTTCGGCTTCCAGCTGTTCGAGATATTCCCGGGCGCGGTTCTGGAGTTCCTGCGCAGTCTCCTCGTCGAAACCTTCGATGCCGGCGAGTTCCTTGACGTCCACCATCGCGAGTTCCTCGACCGAGGTGAAGCCTTCCGACGCCAGCAATTGGCCGACCACTTCGTCGACATTGAGCGATTCCATGAAGACGCGGGTGGAGTTCTCGAAATCGGCCTGGCGGCGCTCCGATTCCTCCTGCTCGGTCAGGATATCGATGTCCCAGCCCGTAAGCTGCGAGGCCAGACGCACATTCTGGCCGCGGCGGCCAATCGCCAGCGAGAGCTGGTTGTTGGTGTCGGGCACGACGACCTCGATGCGCTCGCGGTCTTCGTCGATGACGACCTTGGAGACTTCGGCCGGCGCCAGCGCGTTGACCACGAAGGTCGCGATGTCGGGCGACCAGGGGATGATGTCGATCTTCTCGCCCTGCAATTCGTTCACCACCGCCTGCACGCGCGAACCGCGCATACCGACGCAGGCGCCGACCGGATCGACCGAGGAATCGCGGGAAATTACGCCGATTTTGGCGCGCGAGCCGGGATCGCGGGCGACCGCCTTGATCTCGACGATGCCGTCATAGATCTCGGGCACTTCCTGCGCGAACAGCTTTGCCATGAACTGCGGATGGGTGCGGGAGAGGAAGATCTGCGGCCCGCGGGTCTCGCGGCGGACATCGAAGATGTAGGCGCGGACGCGGTCGCCGTTGCGGAACACTTCGCGCGGCAGCATCTCGTCGCGGCGGATGATGGCCTCGCCGCGGCCGAGATCGACGATCACGCTGCCATATTCGACGCGCTTGACGACGCCGTTGACGATGTCGCCGATGCGGTCCTTGAATTCCATATATTGCCGGTCGCGCTCGGCCTCGCGCACCTTCTGCACGATCACCTGCTTGGCCGACTGCGCGGCGATGCGGCCATATTCCAGCGGCGGCAGGGTGTCGGCGATGGTGTCGCCGACCTGGGCACCGGGATTGGCGCGCTGCGCATCCACCAGCGAGATCTGGTTGGAATGGTTTTCGACCGTCTCGACCACCAGCATGTGGCGCGACAATCGGAGCTCGCCCTTCTTCGGGTCGATCTCGGCGTGAACGTCGGTCTCGCTGCCGTAACGGGCCCGCGCCGCCTTGGCGATGGCATCCTCCATCGCCGCGATGACGATGCCGCGGTCGATCGATTTCTCGCGCGCAACGGCGTCGGCGATCTGAAGCAATTCAAGTCGGTTGGCGCTGACTGCCATGGCTAGTCTCCTTCGTCAGGATCGATCTCGCCCCGTCGCGCGCGTTCGGCGGCCAGGCGATGTTTCTTGGTGTTTGTCGGAGCCGGCTTCTTCGTAGTTGCCGGCGCCGGCTTCTTAGCCGGCTTGGTGTTCTTGGTCGTCTTTTCGCTGATGCTGGCGTGCGGCGCAGCCGGCGGCTCCAGGCCGAGATTGCGGCGCATCTCGCGTGCCTGGGCTTTGCCGCGGCGCATGGATTCCGCGATCAGCTCGTCGGTCAGCACTAGCCGCGCCTCGGCGATATCTTCCATCGTCAGGAGCACGTCGGCAGCCTCGGCCGCCTTGACGTCGTCGCGATGCAGATGCACCTGGTCGCCTTCGACGGGGCCGATTGTGCCGCGGAACCGCTTCCGCCCATCATGGGCGACCGCCATCTCGATCTTCACCAGATGCCCGGCATAACGCTCGAAATCGGAGCGGCGCACCAGCGGGCGGTCGATCCCCGGTGAGGAGATTTCCAGCCGATAGGCGCGATCGACGGGATCGGCGACGTCGAGCACGGGCGACAGCGCCCGCGAGATCGCCTCGCAATCCTCGATCTGCATGGAGCCGTCCGGCCGCTCGGCCATAACCTGCACGGTGCAGCCGGATTCCCCGGAAATGCGGATTCGCACCAGGCGGTAGCCCATGCCTTCGAGCACCGGCCCGGCGACCGCGGACACCCGTGCCGCCACGCCCGGCTCGACTACGAGCCTCGGCTCGGCCAGCAGTTCGGCATCCGTGGAACCAGGGTTCGGTTCGGTCATGTCAGAGGTCAAGGCGCTCGATATGGTTAAGGCTTGGTTTAAGATCTCAAAGCTCGCTTCGGAACTCTCCCGACAGATCGCCGGGCCGCACATCTTCCACCAAGCCGCGTTCAGGTAATAAAAAAGAGCGGGTCCTTTCGGGCCCACTCTCACTACGCGGATCGTATGAGAAGATGAATTGGCGCTGATATAGCCCTTTCCGTCTTCCCGGACAAGGCCCATGCAGGGCCGGCTGGGCTTTTTGCGCCCGGCCTGCGGCCCCGCGCAACGCTTCCTTCACCTCCGAGGCCTAAATTCCTGATTGTGGGGCGGCTTGGACTAAGGGCGCACCCGCGGCGTGCCCCGTACGAGTTTGCGTTTTCATGACCGTTGCCACGTCGCTCATTCCTGGACTGGACGATATCGTCAAACGCGGCGACCCGCGGCGTCGCGGCGAGATCGCGCACGCCATCTCCCAATTGTTCTTTCAGGACGCCGAGAACCTCCGTCCCGATGCCATCGATCTCTTCGACAACCTGCTGATCGATCTCGTCCCGCATGCCGAGCTCGCCTCGCGCGTCGATCTCGCCGAACGCTTCTCGCGCCTGAACAACGCGCCCCGGCATCTCGTGAGTCAGCTCGCGCGCGAAAACGAAATCGCGGTGGCGGGCCCCGTGCTGCGCCATTCGCCCGTGCTCGACGACGCCGCTCTCGTCGAAATTGCGCGACTGAAGGGCCAGGGCCATCTGCTCGCGATGAGCGAGCGACCCACGCTGTCGGCTGTCATCACCGACGTGCTGATCGAGCGCGGCGATCGCGACGTGGTGCGCCGCGCCGCGGGCAATTCCGGCGCGGTGTTCTCGCCTGGCAGCTATTCGGAGCTGATCAAGCGTGCCGCGCAGGACGGCGTGCTGACGCTCAGGATCGGCCAGCGCAGCGATCTTTCGGGCGAGAACCTGAAACAGCTTCTCGACGGTACGCTTGACGTCATCCGCCGTCGCCTCTCGAGCGTGGTCAATCCCGTGCGCCAGGTCGAGATCAAGCGCGCCATGGCGGCCATCGAGGAAGCCACGCTGCCGCCCGGACCGCGTCGCGATTTTTCGGGAGCGCAACGTACGATTCTGGCCTTGCATCGCGGGGGTCATCTTGGCGAGAGCGCGCTGTTTGGCTTCGCGAAGGCCCACAAATACGAGGAGGCGATCGCGTCGCTCTCGGCGATGTCCGGCGTCCGCCTCTCGGTCCTCGACCGCCTGATCACGGGTGACCGCTACGATCCAATTCTGGTTCTGGCGCGTGTGCTGAATGTCAGCTGGCCGACGGTGCGTGCACTGATCCTGATGTGGTACGGCCCGAATCGCACGCCGGCCGATGCCGATCTTGAGCAGGCGCGCGCCAATTTCACGCGGCTGATGCCGACGACCGCCGAGCGCGTCGTGAATTTCTGGCGCAACCGGCAGACGATCTAAACCCGCCTGAATCGCAGATACGCCGCCTTGCGGCCTTCGCGCGTGGCCTTTCGGCCATAGCGCGTCATCGTGTATCCGTCCCACGGCAGGCGAAAATCATCGGCGCGCTCCGCGAGCCAGACAAAGTCCTGCGAGCGCGACAGATGCGACAGCGTCCAGGCGCAGTAATCGTCGATGTCGCAGACGAAACGAAATTCGCCGCCGGCTTTCAACACGCGCGCCATCGCGGCGATGGTCCGGTCCTGGACGAAGCGCCGCTTCCAGTGCCGCCGTTTCGGCCAGGGGTCGGGATGGATCAGGTCGATGCGCGACAGCGAAGCCTTCGGCAGCCAGGCCAGGAGCTCGGCGGCATCACCTGCGAACAGGCGGATGTTGCCGATCTCGGCGGCCTCGATCTGCGCGAGGATCTTCGCCATGCCGTTGACGTAAGGCTCGCAGCCGATGAAGCCGGTTGTGGCGAAGTTTTGCGCTTCCGCCGCAAGATGCTCGCCGCCGCCGAAGCCGATCTCAAGCCGCAAATCGTCGACTGCGGGGACGAAGATCTCGCGGGCATCCGCCGGTGCTTCGCGGTCGATGGCGAGCGCAAGACGCGGCAGCAGATGATCGATCAGCTCGGCCTGGTGCTGCCTGAGCTTGTGGCCCTTGCGGCGCCCGAAGAAGGCGCGCTCGCTGTCCTCGCGATCGGGATCTGATTTGCGCTCACTCATCGTAGCGTCTGGTACAGGCGATGGAGCAGCCGCGCGCGCGGTTCGAGCGACGAGACATAGAGCTGCTCATAATGAGTGTGCGCGCCCTTGCCGTCGACGCCGAGCCCGTCGAGCGTCGCGGTGTGGGCCGCGGTGAAATTACCATCCGAGCCGCCGCCGGTGTGAACGTCGACCAGCTCGAAGCCGATCTCTGCGGCAACCGTCTTTGCATGTTCGTACAGCGAGGCGCCTGCATTGCTCTTCTCGTAAGGCGGACGATTGAGTCCGCCCGTGACCTTGACGGTGACGCCATCCGTCCTCGATGCCAGGGCGAGGATCTTGCCGACGAATTCATCCGCGTCCTTGAAGCTCGGCACGCGCAGATCGATTTCGGCATAGGCTTCTTCCGGCGTCACGTTGGGCCGCGTGCCGCCGCGCACCACGCCGACATTGACGGTGACGCCGCGCGCCAGATCGTTCATCGCTTCCAGCGCCAGGATGACGTTGGCGAGCTCGCGGATCGCGCTGCGGCCATCCTGGGGCCGCGTCCCGGCATGCGCGGGCACGCCCTTGATGAACACTTCGAATCGCCCGACGCCCTTGCGGCCGGTGACGATCTTGCCGCCATCGCGGGCCGGCTCCGTCACCAGGACGTATTTCGCCTTGCGCCCTTCGGTCTCGATGAGTGCGCGAGAGGTGGGGCTTCCGATCTCCTCGTCCGAGGTGAATAGGTGGGTGATGCCGAGCGGCGAGCGATCGGCCGTGGCGCAAAGCGCGCGAAAGGCGTGGTGGGCGATGTAGGCGCCGCCCTTCATGTCGTAAATGCCGGGACCGAACGCGCTGTCGCCTTCGACCTTGAACGGCAGGCGCTCGATGAATCCCATGGGGTGAACGGTATCGAGGTGGCTCAGCACCAGGATGCCGGGCCGGTCCTGGCCCCAGGTCGAGCGCGCCACGAGATGATCGCCGCAGCCATCGACGCCGGCGATGCGCTCGAGCGTAACAGGGAGATCGCGGTATTGCTCCGCGACTATTGAGACCAGCTTGTTGACCTGTTCAGGTGCGTCCGTTGGCGTCTCGACCTCTACCCAGCGGCGGATGCCATCGAGAATAGTTTGGGAATCGAACCAATTGGAGCTGACCATGAGTGCATCTGTGCCTTTGAATCGCATCATCGAGGAAGACGCGCATCAAAGCGCGGCCGCAAATGACGACATAGGCCAGATTTGACGCAGTCTCAAATCGGATTGAGATGCCGCGTCAGCGCTTGTCGGGGCCTTCGCGAGCCGCGATCTGCTCGACGAGATCGACGATCGAGCGGCGCATCTTCGAATCGGTGATTCGGGTGAACGCCTTGGTCAAGGCCAGTCCTTCGGACGTCGCGAGAAAATCCGAGACGTAAGACGGCGATGCGCCTTCTGCGAAGCCGTCCGGCCCCGCCACGCCGCTCGGACCGCCCTCGAACAGGAAGGACACCGGCACCTGGAGAATTTCGGCAATTTGCTGGATGCGGCTCGCGCCGACCCGGTTTGTGCCCTTCTCGTATTTCTGAACTTGTTGGAAGGTCAGGCCCAAAGCTTCACCGAGCTTTTCCTGGCTCATGCCCAACATGATGCGGCGCATCCGCACGCGACTGCCGACATATTTGTCAACAGGGTTGGGCGCTTTCGACATTTCCTCAGCCCTCCAAACATCACCTTCGGCGCAATCAGGAATGCCTCAGGTGTAAGCAACGTCAAAATCAGACCCTGTTATTGGAAAACATTGCGGAGAAATTTAGCAATGCCCACTGTCTTTTGCAGCCGGTGCAGAATGAGGAGGCCGCGTGCAGTCTGTCAACCGTGGGACTACGGTTGTCAAAAGTTATCGGCCGCGGCTGCGTGATCAGGGATGCCGTTTGGCAACACGTCGGCGGACCGCCCAAAACACGGCGAGCGCGACAAGCATGGCCGCGGGTACATCGCCCACGCGCGCATAGATGGTCGGCGGGATCGCGGCGGGCAGATTTGCATCCAAAACGCCTTCGATCCCGAGACCGAGACTGGCGACGATGCGTCCCACCGGATCGATTACCGCGGAAACGCCGGTATTGGCGGAGCGAACCAGCGGTAATCCGAGCTCGATCGCGCGCATCCGCGCCTGTTCGAGGTGTTGGTAGGGGCCGGTCGAGATTCCGAACCAGCCGTCATTGGTGAGATTCACGATCCAGCCCGGACGCTCATTGGGTCCAGCCACCTCGCCGGGGAAGATTGCCTCGTAGCAGATCAGCGGCAGCGCGGACGGCGCGCCGGGGACCGCCAGCGCATGGCGCACGGTGCCGGCAATGAAGCCACCGCGCACACGCGTGAGTTGCTCGAAACCGAGCTTCTCCATCAGACCCTGGTAGGGAAGAAACTCGCCGAACGGCACCAAATGCAGCTTGTCGTACATGGAGAGCACGCTGCCGTCGTGGTCGATCACGTAGATCGAATTATAGGCGCGTGTGATCGGCGTGCCCCGCGGCAGGTCGGGCGCGCGGACCGAGCCCGTGATCAGCACCGTGCCCTTGGGCAGAAGCTCCGCGATTTGCGCCATCGCATCGGCTTCGCGAGTGAGGAAGAACGGAAAGGCGGATTCCGGCCAGATCAGGATGGTGGCATCGCGCACGCCGGTCGATTGCGGCCCGGAGGCGCGGTCCGACAAGGCCAGATATTTCTTCATCACCTCCGCCTTGGCGGCGTAGTTGAATTTCGCGTCCTGCTGGAGATCCGGCTGCATAAGGCGCAATTTGGTGCCCGCGACCATCGTGGTCGGATGCAGCGACAGGCGGATCGCGCCGAAGATACTCATGACCAACAGGAGCGCCAGGGCCGCGGCCGGTGCGCGCCACGCCAGGCGGCGATCGGGCGTGCGGTCGATCAGCGCCGCGGGGCTTGCGAAGATCGCAACCGTCAGGAACGTCATGCCCCAGAGGCCGATCAGCGACGCCGTTTGTGCCAGCGGCAGCGGCTCGGACAGCGCATAACCGAACGCGTTCCAGGGAAAGCCGGTCAGCGCATGACCGCGCAGCCATTCGGTGATGGTGAGACTTGCCGCGAGCGCAAGCACGCGCGTGGCGTTCTTGGTCCAGAGCAGGCGGGCGAGCGCAAAGCCCATTGCCGTGAAGATGGACAGATAGGCCGGCAGGCCCAGCACGGCGAACGGCGTCAGCCAGGCGAACACATCGGCATCGACGAAGAAGGCGTAGCCGATCCAGTAGAGGCCGGGCACGAAATAGCCGAGGCCGAACCAATAGCCGGTCAGCGCCGCGGCGGGGACGCCGCGATATCGGCCGGCGCCGGCGCCGTCGATCAGCCAGACCAGCACCGGGAAGGTGATGAAAAGCACCGGGAAGGCGTTGAACGGCGCCAGTGCCAGCACCGAGAGCGCACCGGCAGCCATCGCGACGAGCGCGCGCTTCCATCCCCAGGTCAGGATGATGGCAAGCGCGATCTGGCGAAATCGCTGGAACGGGCTCACTGCGGACCGGTCCCGTCGCTTGGCGGCGGGGTAGGCGTGTCGCTGGCCGACGGCTGGCTGCCATCCGGCGCAGCCTCGCGGCGCCGGCTTTCGCGCTGGGTGCGCGGCGCGGGACGCTCCTTTCGCGTCGAGATCCGCAGCCGCTTGACCCGGCGCGGATCGGCATCGAGCACCTCGATCTCGTAATGGCCGGGGCCCGAGATCACCTCGCCGCGCACCGGCAGGCGCCCGACGAAGCTGACGAGATAGCCGCCCAGCGTCTCCACTTCCTCGCCGGCCTCGCCGGTGACGAAGTCCTCGCCGATCACGGTGCGGACGTCGTCGAGGCTGGCGCGGGCGTCGGCGATGAAGGCGTTGTCGGGCAGCCGCACGATCGAAGGCGGCTCGTCGCTGTCATGCTCGTCGTCGATCTCGCCGACGATCTGCTCGACGATGTCCTCGAGCGAGACCAGGCCGTCGCTGCCGCCATATTCGTCGACCACCAGCGCAAGATGGATGCGGGTGGCCTGCATCTGCGCGAGCAGGTCGATCGCCCGCATCGACGGCGGCACGTAGAGCAGCTTGCGGATGATGCGCGCTTCTTCGAGCGGCAGCGCGAGATCGACCGTACGCAGATCGAGCCCGGCCGGCAGCGGTTTCTTGCGCTTGGTTTTCGTGACCCCCGACACGCGCGCACGCGCGGTCATGAAGGCGAGCAGATCGCGGATATGGACGATGCCGACGGGATCGTCGAGCGTCTCGTTGTAGACCACCAGGCGCGAATGGCCGGCGCTCTCGAAGCGGTCCATCAACTCGCCCAGCGGGATGTCGCGCTTCACCGCGACGATGTCGGCGCGATGCACCATGACATCGGCGATTCGACGCTCGTGCAGGCCGAGGATGTTGCGCAGCATGGTGCGCTCGACCGTCGAGAAGCCGGTGTCGTCGGGCGTCGTGGCGTCGAGCACAACCTGGAGGTCGTCGCGTACCGAACCCGCCTTCCAGCCGAACAGGCTGCGAATGGCACGCAGCAGCCAGCCTTCCGCGGTCGGGCGCATCACCTCGCCTGAGGTCACCACGACCGGTAAATTGGCCGTGTTGCGCGGATTGTCCTGAATCGGGTCGGAATCCGGCATCTCAATGCGTCCCTGGGCGGTCGGCATAGGGGTCGGGAATGCCGAGATGAGCCAGGATCTCTCGTTCGAGCGCTTCCATTTCCTCGGCGTCGTCTTCGTTTTCGTGGTCGTAGCCGACCAGATGCAGGAAACCGTGCACGGCGAGATGGCTCAAATGATGATCGAACGGCTTTTGTTCCTCGTCCGCCTCACGCCGCATGGTCTCGTAGGCGATCGCGATGTCGCCGAGCATGCGCGGCGCATCGCCCGGTTTCCAGTCGCCATCCGGCTGCAGCGCGGGAAACGACAGTACGTTGGTCGGCTTGTCGATGCCGCGCCAGTTGCTGTTCAGGGTGCGGATGCCGGCATCATCGGTCAGCATCACCGCCACTTCCGCCTCCGCAACGTCTTCGTCGACATTCTCGGCGGCGGCCGCCACGGCGCGCTGGATCACGGCTTCGGATTCGGGCTCCCGCTGCCAGCAATCGGCGACGACGAGGACCTCGGTGATGGGAAGGTTGGGGTGTGACATTGTCCTTGTTCCGAACGAAGGGGCGCTGTGTCCGCGCCCGTATGGTCCGGTTGCTGCCTCGTCAGGATTTACCGGCGGCCGGCCGCTGCGGCGCCCCTTCGTAGGCGGAGACGATCCGCGCCACGAGTTCGTGGCGGATCACGTCTTCGGCCTTGAAATGAACTTGCGCAATGCCTTCGACGCCGCTCAGCAGGCGCGTCGCCTCGGCGAGGCCCGAGGTCTGGCCGTTCGGCAAGTCGATCTGCGAGGGATCGCCGGTGACGATCATGCGGCTGTTTTCGCCAAGGCGGGTCAAAAACATCTTCATCTGCATCGACGTGGTGTTCTGCGCCTCGTCCAGGATGATGGCCGCATTGGTCAGCGTGCGACCGCGCATGAAGGCGAGTGGCGCGATCTCGATCTCGCCGGTCTGCAGCGCGCGCTCGACAATGCGCGCGTCCATCAGGTCATAGAGCGCGTCGTAGATCGGGCGAAGATAAGGATCGACCTTCTCGCGGAGATCGCCGGGCAAAAAGCCGAGCCGCTCGCCGGCTTCCACCGCCGGGCGCGACAGGATGATCTTGTCGACTTCCTTGCGCTCGAACAGCTGCGCGGCATGCGCGACCGCGAGCCAGGTCTTGCCGGTGCCGGCGGGGCCGATGCCGAACACCAGCTCGTGGCGCTTCAGCGCGCGGATGTAGGAATCCTGCGCCGCCGTGCGCGCACGCACCGGGCGCTTGCGCAAATTGATGCTGTCGAAGGTGGATTTGGCCGACTTGGCGTCGAACTCGAACAGCGAGCCCTGCGCGATCACGGCACGGATCGCGCCCTCGACCTCGCCCTGGTCGAGATCCTGTCCCTTCACGGCCTGGGCGTAGAGCGTCTCCAGCACGCGGCGCGCGGCATCGCAGCCGTCGCGCGAGCCGCCGATCGTGATGTGGTTGCCCTTGGAATCGACGACGACGCCGAGCCGCCGTTCGATCTGTGCCAGATGCTGGCCATAAGGGCCAACCAGCGCGGACGCGGCGCGGTTGTCATCGAAATCGATGACGACCTGGGTCTCGGGCGGAACCTGCATGTCGCGGTCAAATTTGCGGCTGGGAGCGATGGAAGAAGACGAATCCGATGCGCTTTTGGGCAAGGGTTCAGGCTCCAGTGGCGATGGGCGATAAAGCGGGCTCGTGCGCCATGGCGAGCTCACCGAGGAAGCTGTAGCGTTCAAGGCTGTCGATCCGGACCGGCAGGATTTGTCCGATGATGTCGGGCGAGGCCATCACATGCGCGGGCTGGAGGAATGCGGTGCGGCCGACGATCTGGCCGTCCTTGCGGGCCGGACGCTCGAACAGCACATCGACCGTTGAGCCAATCGCAGCCTTGTTGAAGGCCGATTGCTGGCTGTCGATCAGTTCCTGGAGCCGCTCCAATCGCTGGTCCATCTCGGAGGGGGACACCGTCTCCTGCATATCCGCGGCCGGCGTTCCCGGCCGGGCGGAGTATTTGAACGAATATGCTGCAGCGTAGCCGATTTGCGTGACAAGCGCGAGGGTCGCGAGAAAATCTTGCTCGCTCTCGCCCGGGAAGCCGACGATAAAATCTGATGAGAAAGCAATGTCTTGGCGTGCGGACCGGAAACGGTCGATGACATCAAGATAATCATCGGCGGTATGTTTCCGGTTCATGGCGGCCAGAATCCGGTCCGAGCCCGACTGCACCGGCAGGTGCACGAACGGCATCAAGGCATCGAGATCGCGATGGGCTGCAATCAGACTGTCATCGACATCGCGCGGATGGCTGGTCGAATAACGTAGCCGCGCGACGCCCGGGAGCGCCGCGAGGTGCTCCAGCAGCCTGCCGAGCGGCCAGCTTTTTCCGTCCGGTCCCTCGCCGTGATAGGCGTTGACGTTCTGTCCGATCAGCGTGAGCTCGCGGACGCCACTCTCGGTGAGCCGCTTCACGTCGTCGACGATCTTTGCCACCGGCCGCGAGACTTCCGAGCCACGCGTGTAAGGCACGACGCAGAAGGTGCAGAACTTGTCGCAGCCTTCCTGCACCGTGACGAAAGCGGAAATGCCGCGGGCGCGGATTGCGCCGGGCTTGGGCGGGGCGAGGAAGCCGAACTTGTCCTGAGCCGGGAATTCGGTCTCGATGGCGCGGCCCTCATTGCCGGCGCGCTTCAACAGCTGCGGCAAATGATGATAGCTCTGCGGACCGACGACGACATCGACCGCGGGTGCACGGCGCACGATCTCCTCGCCCTCGGCCTGTGCCACGCAGCCCGCGACCGCGATCTGCATCGTACGCCCGTCGCGCGCGGCGGCGTCCTTGGCGACGCGCAGGCGGCCGAGCTCCGAATAGACCTTTTCCGAGGCCTTCTCTCGGATATGGCAGGTATTGAGGATGACGAGGTCGGCGTCATCAGCGCTGGCCGTCTCCACGAATCCTTCCGGGGCCAGCGTGTCCACCATGCGCTGGGCATCGTAGACGTTCATCTGGCAGCCATAAGATTTGATGTGCAGCTTGCGCGGCGGCGTCATGGAACCCGGAAATGAGGTGGGAGGACTGCCCTCAGATATAGGCTGGGAAGGCGAAAATCCAGCGATTGGGGGTCTTTTCGGTCGTCATTCCCGGGCGCGACGCAGTCGCGAACCCGGAATCCAGAGGTTTTGGCACGAAATTTCGGGTTCGATGCTGACGCATCGCCCCGGAATGACGCCGAGAGGAGGGATTCAGCCCGCCACAGTGTCCGCCGCGACCCGCCGGACCAGCTCCGGCAATTGCCGCATATCGTCGAACGTCAATCCGGCCCCGGCGGCCCGTAGTCTTTCAGCGTGGCCTGGCGGGCAATGGCTGCCACCGTGAAAGCCCAGCACGGTCATCCCGGCGGCATGCGCGCCGGTCACCCCGGGGACGCTGTCCTCGATCACGAGGCACCGCTCCGGCGCGACTTTCATCTGCGCGGCGGCGAACAGAAAAAGATCGGGCGCGGGCTTGCCGCGCGCGACCTGGCTCGCGGAAAAGATGTTCGGAGCGAGCAGATCGTAGAGACCGGCGCAGGTCAGGCCGTGGTGGATCTTCTGTGGCGTGCCGCTCGACGCAACGCATTTGGGCAAATCGATTGCGCCAATCGCTGCGGCCACATGGGTGATCGGCTGCAAATCGCTGGCATAAAATTGCAGCGTCGCCGCATTCACCTGGCTTTCGAGATCATCGGGAAGATTGCGGCCGATCTCCTGTTCGACCATTCGCCGTGCGTCTTTCTCGGATACACCCAGGAAGCGGACCAGCACCTGCTCCGATGTGATCGGATAGCCGTGCCTGGACAGCACATCAGCATGCGCGCGACAGGAGATCACCTCGCTGTCCACGAGCACGCCGTCGCAATCGAAGATGACGAGATCGATGGCCACTTAACTTGTGGGTTTGTCGTCGTCGAGCGGGACGCAATAGAGCTCGAGCCGATGATCGACCAACTTGTAACCGAGCTTGCGGGCGATCTCCGCCTGGAGCTTCTCGATCTCCTCGGAGGTGAACTCGATCACCTTGCCGTCGCGCAGGTTGATGAGGTGGTCGTGATGGCTGTCGCGCATCTGCTCGTAGCGCGCGCGGCCTTCGCGGAAATCATGGCGTTCGATGATGCCTGCATCCTCGAACAGTTTGACGGTCCGATACACGGTCGAGATCGAGATCTTGTCGTCGACGGCGACACAGCGGCGGTACAGTTCCTCGACATCGGGATGGTCGACCGCCTCCGCGAGCACGCGGGCGATGACACGGCGCTGCTCGGTCATGCGCATGCCGGTGGCGGCACAGCGCGCCTCGATGCCGGACGCCTTGGAAGCGGGGGAAGGTTTAAGACCAGTCATGTGATGTCCGCCTGACGGGGCGCTTTCTGCCATCAATGTTACGACAAGTCACGTCGCATCAGAAGTGCGTTCAATTGTTCCCCGTTCGGCTGCTTATAGTAGCGTTCGCGGCGTCCGACCACCATGAATCCGGTCCGGTCGTAGAGCCGCCGCGCCGGCTGGTTATTTTCCTCGACCTCGAGAAATATTGTGCGCACGCCGCGTCCTGCCAGGTGGCCGAGATGGGTCATCAGCAGCGTGCGAGAGAGGCCGCGGCCGCGATGGGCGTGGTCGACGGCGATCGAGAGGATCTCCGCTTCGTCCGCGCCGATCCGGGACACCGCAAAGCCCACGGTCTTGCGGCCGAGGCGCAACCGGTGCACCAGCGTGTTGCGCTCACTGAGCATGCTCTCGAACTCGCCTTCGCCCCAACCGCGCGCGAAGGAGTCGCCGTGGAGCTGCGCGAGCCGTGCGACGTCGCGCGCGACAGCCGGCTCGACGACGGCCGTGCCGCCGCGCCACCATTCCGACAACCATCTCATCATGAGCTTGCGGCTTGTGCTGCAAGCGGCAGTTGTGCGGACGGCTTTGCGTCGGGCGCTCGCAGGTAGAACGGCCGCGCCGGATTTGTCGCGGGATCGGCCGCGGCGCCAAGCCATGCGACCCAGCCGATGTCGGGCGCGGGCTGCGCGTCCACCGCGACCGGCTGCGGCATATCTTTAGGCCAGCGCTCGGCGAGGATGTTTGCGGCATTGCCGACCAGATGCGGCGCGCCGAATTGCGAAGCCGCGATTGCCTCGTCGATGGGAGCGACGCCCGGCCGCACCAGCTGACTGCCGTCACCGGCCACGATCTGGAAATAGACGTGGTCGTGCCGCGCGTCGATCGCCGAGATCACCGGCGCCGCTCCGCTCTGGCCGACGACGCCGGCGGCATAGGCCGACAAGGTGGTCAGACCGACGGCGGGCCGCTTCGCAGCAAGCGCGAGGCCTCGGGCCGCCGAAATGCCGACGCGCAGGCCGGTGAAACTTCCGGGGCCCATGGTGACCGCGATGCGGTCGAGCGCGGTGAAGGCAAGATTGGCTGAGTGCATCACGCGCGCGATCATCGGCATCAACGCTTCGGCGTGGCCGCGCTTCATCAGAAGCTGCTCCTGCGCGAGGAGCTGGCCGGAATCGGTGTCGAGAACGGCAACCGCGCACGCTTCCAGCGCGGTATCGATGGCGAGGATCAGCATGGAACGATCATAGCATCATCCCGCTCGTCATGGCCGGGCTTGACCCGGCCATCCACGACTTTGCGCCCCAGCCTACATCGGCCGGACTTCGACCACGTCGGGGACGAAGTGCTTGAGCAGGTTCTGGATGCCGTGCTGGAGCGTCGCGGTCGACGACGGGCAGCCGGCGCAGGAGCCCTTCATGTTGAGATAGACGATACCGTCCTTGAAGCCGCGGAAGGTGATGTCGCCGCCGTCATTGGCGACCGCCGGGCGCACGCGGGTCTCGATCAGATCCTTGATCATGTCGACCGTCTCGGCGTCGGCCTCGTCGAAGAATTCGTCCTCGTCGTCGAGATCGACATCGCTCGCGGCCGCACCGTCGGCGAGCAGCGGCGCGCCGGACATGTAGTGCTCCATGATGGCGCCGAGGATCGCGGGCTTGAGCTGCTGCCATTCACCGTTCGCCTTGGTCACGGTGATGAAGTCCGATCCGTAGAACACGCCGGTGACACCGGGGACCTCGAACAGCTTTTCGGCGAGCGGCGAGCGTGCGGCCGATTCGCGGTTGGCAAATTCCATCGGTCCGCCGTCGACCACGACGCGGCCGGGAATGAACTTCAGCGTGGCGGGATTGGGAGTGGCTTCGGTTTGAATGAACATGGTTTTCTCCAGACGTCGCCGGTTCAAGGCCGGCGCGTGCTCTATCCACTAGCAGATGGCGACGGCGAACGCACGGTCAAGGGGTAAGTTGGCCGTTCACCTGTTATATCAGCGGGTTAGTGTAGGGGTGCCAAACTCCCGCGGCGTCATGGCCGGGAGCCCGGGCATGACGAGCGCCTGAGTTTACGACAGCGAATCCACGCTCTGGTCGCTCAGCGCGCCGGAAATGACCGTCACCGGCACCGGGAACGTGCCCAACGCGTGCGCGAGCAGCGAGACCAATGGCCCCGGGCCTTCCGCGCCCGGATTCGCGGCGAGCACCAGCATGGCGATGTCGGGGTCCTCGTCGATCACCGCCAGCAGCTGTTCCATTGCGGCGCCTTCGCGGATCACCCGTTCCGGCGTGATCGCGGCGATGCCGTTGGCGCGGCCGGCGGCACGGTCGAGCGCGGCTTCTGCCGCCTCCTGCGCCTCGGCGCGCATGATGTCGGCGACCCCCAGCCATTCCTGGCTCTGCTGCTCGGGCTCGATGATGCGGAGCATCACCACGCCGCCGCCGGCCCGGATCGCCCAGCGGCTGGCGTAATAGACCGCGCGATCCCATTCGGCGGTGTCGTCGACGATGACGAGGCATTTGGGCTTGTGACCCGGCTCGAAGCAAAGTCGCTTGCTGGTCATGCATGTCCCGGAATGTGCACGGCTGACATGCTGCCACACTCCGTCGTGCTTGGGGAGAGCAGAAGCGGCCGGCGCCGTGGCGTCGGCCGCGTTTCGCGAGCGCGCTCTACCGCCGGCGAATGAAGCCGACGATGTCCTTCGAGAGCTTCATGGTCTCGTCGGCGATCGCACGCGCCCGGTCGGCGCCGTCGTTCAGGATCGCGTCGATATGACCGGGGTCGGCGACGAGGCGCTTCATCTCGCCGGCGATCGGCGCGAGTTTGGTGACGCACAAATCCACCAGCGCGTTCTTGAAGCTGGAGAACTGGCCGCCGCCGAAATCCCTGAGCACGTCGGCTTTGGAGCGACCGGAGAGCGCGGCGAAGATACCGACGAGATTGTCGGCCTCGGGGCGCGCTTCCAGACCCTTCTCCTCGGTCGGCAGCGGCTCCGGGTCGGTCTTGGCCTTACGCACCTTCTGCGCGATGGTGTCGGCGTCGTCGGTCAGATTGATGCGCGAATTGTCCGACGCGTCCGACTTCGACATCTTCTTGGTGCCGTCGCGCAAGCTCATGACGCGCGTCGCCGGGCCCGTGATCAAGGGTTCCGGCAACGGGAAGAACAGGCCGTCATTGGCGCCGAGGTTGCGGATCGAGTCGCCAAAGTCATTGTTGAACTTCTGCGCAATGTCGCGCGAGAGTTCGAGATGCTGCTTCTGGTCCTCGCCGACCGGCACGTGGGTGGCGCGGTAAAGCAGAATGTCGGCCGCCATCAGCACGGGATAGTCGAACAGCCCGACGGATGCGTTCTCGCGGTCCTTGCCGGCCTTCTCCTTGAACTGGGTCATGCGGCCGAGCCAGCCCATGCGCGCGACGCAGTTGAAGATCCAGGCGAGCTCGGCGTGGCCCGAGACCTGGCTCTGGTTGAACACGATGTGCTTGCTCGGGTCGATGCCGCTGGCGATGAACGCCGCGGTGACCTCGCGGGTGTTGCGCGCGAGCTCGACCGGTCCACCCCAGACGTCCACGCCCTGCGTGATCGCGTGCATGTCGACGACGCAATAGATGCAGTTGTGGGTTTCCTGCATTTTCACGAAGTTGACGATCGCGCCGAGATAGTTGCCGAGGTGCAGATTGCCCGTCGGCTGGACGCCCGAAAAAACCCGTTCAACGAATGCCATGGCAGCTTCCCTGCAAGATACGGGGCGTCGTTTCCAACAGCGACGCTGCCCCGTCAAGGGAATTTCGCTAAACTCAGGCGCCGGGATCGGGCTGGGCGGGGCGCTTCAAGGCACCGGCCGCCTCGCGCCAGGACGCGACGCGGAATATCTGCAGGAGCAAGCCATAGACGACGATTCCGGCGGCGATCTGTGAGCCCAGCGCAATCAAGCGGATGAACCCATGGGCCTCTGAAGGCAAGAGGCCCGCGGTCAGCCAGAGCAGGGCGCCCATGGCGAGCGCGGCGAGCACGATCCGCGGCAGCCGCTTGCGGGCGGCGGCAGCGACCGAGAAGCCGAATTCACTGTTGCCTTTCCGCAGCAGCGAGATCGCACTGCTCCAGGCGCCGGCGGCAATGCTGGCGGCGATCCCGCTCGCGCCGAAGAAGTGACCGAGCAGGATCGCGAGCGCGACAGCGGCCACGAACCCTTTGGCAGTCGCCAGCAGCGGCGTCATCGTGTCGCCGCGGGCAAAATAGGCCGGGGACAGCGCCTTGATCAGCACATGAGCCGGCAGTCCCAGCGCCAGCCACATCAGGGCGCGCGCCGTGGCCGCGCTGTCCTCCGCGCCAAAGGCGCCGTGTTCGAACAGCAGCCGCACGATCGGCTCCGCCAGCACGATCAGGCCGAGCGTCGCCGGCAATGCCAGCCCGGTGGCGAGTTCCAGCGCGCGCGATTCCGCATGCACAACCGCATCACGATCGCCGCTCCTCACCGCGCGCGTCAGCTCCGGCACCAGCACGGTACCCATGGCGACGCCGACAATGCCAAGCGGCAGCTCGATCAGACGGTTGGCGAAATAGAGCCAGGAGACCGCGGCGGGCGTGGCGGAGGCGATGATCGCACCGGCCACCATCAGCCATTGCGGGCCGGAGCTCGCGATCATGCCTGGGATCGCCTTGGCGAAGAAGCCGCGCATGTCCTTGTCGAAGCTCACGCGCAGCGGCGTCGCCAGACGCGCACTTCGCTGTGACAGCAGCATCAGGAGCTGCAACAGGCCGACGATGCCGACGGTGGCCGCCAGCATCCACGCGGCGAAGGTTGCATCGGCGTGCCCCAGCAGGAGTGCCGCGATCGCGGCGATCAGGGCGATGTTGAACAGCAGCGGCGAGAAGGCGGTGAGCGCAAACCGCCCCTGCGCGTTGAGCAGCCCCATCAGCACCGTGACGGGCCCAGCGAAGGCGAGATAAGGCAGCATCAGTCGCGCATTCTGGACGGCGAGATCGAGCGATGCGCTGCCGATGAAGCCCGGCGCGATGATCATGACGATCAGCGGCATCAAAAGTGCAATCACGACCGAGATTGCGATCAGGCACGCGCTGACGGTGCCGAGCACGCCTCCCGCGAACGTCGCCGCAGCCGCCTCGCCTTCGCGGTCACGAACGCGCAGCCAGGCCGGGATCAACGCCGCATTCAGGGCGCCCTCGCTGAGCAGGCGCCGCACCACATTGACGAGCTGAAACGCCGCCAGAAACGCGTCCGCCACGGCGCCGGTGCCGAGCAGTGCCGCGATCAGGGAATCGCGTGCAAAGCCCAGCAGCCGTGAAGCCAGTGTCCCCGTCGAGACGGTCAGGAAGGAGCGGATCATCGGAACTGCATAATACCGTTGCTTGCCCGCGAAGGGCCGGCCGTGATAGGCCGCGAGCCAGATTTCAGACCGACAGGAAGCGGATTTCCGCGGGTATCGCAATCCGCCAAACAGGATCAAGGTGAATGGCTGACGTGAAATATGACGTTCTCGGCATCGGCAACGCGCTGTTCGACGTGTTGGTCAAGACCGACGAAGCCTTTCTGGGCAAGCACGGCATGACCAAGGGCAGCATGTCCCTGATCGACGAGGCGCGGGCCGCCGCCATCTACAAGGACATGGGCCCGGCGACGGAAGTTTCCGGCGGTTCGGCTGCCAACACCATCGTCGGCATCGGCAGTCTCGGGGCCCGCGCCGCCTATGTCGGCAAGGTCAAGGACGACCAGATCGGCAAGCTCTACGTCCACGACATCCGCGCGGCCGGCGTCGCCTTCAATACGCCCGCGGCGAAGGACGGCCCTGCCACCGGATGCTCCTACATCCTGGTGACCGATGACGGCGAGCGCACCATGAACACCTATCTCGGCGCGGCGCAGGATTTGTCGCCCGCCGACATCGACCCGGCCGAGATCGCCGCGGCCGGCATCGTCTACCTCGAGGGCTATCTCTGGGACCCCAAGAACGCCAAGGACGCCTTCGTCAAGGCGGCCAAGATCGCCCATGACGCCAAGCGCAAGGTGGCGCTGACATTGTCGGATTCCTTCTGCGTCGATCGTTATCGCGACGAGTTCCTGGGGCTGATGCGCAACGGCACCGTCGATATCGTGTTCGCCAACGAGTCCGAGCTGCATTCGCTCTACCAGACATCCGATTTCGACACCGCGCTCAAGCAGTTGCGCAACGACGTCAATCTCGGCGTGGTCACCCGCAGCGAGAAAGGTTGCGTGGTGGTGACGCCAACTGATGCCGTCGCAGCGCCGGCGTCTCCGATCGCGAAACTCGTGGACACCACCGGCGCCGGCGACCTCTTCGCTGCCGGCTTCCTGTATGGTCTGGCGCGTAACCTGTCCCACAAGCAGTGCGGCGAGCTCGGCGCGCTCGCAGCCGCCGAAGTGATCCAACACATCGGCGCGCGTCCGCTTGTGTCGCTGAAGGAGCTCGCGGGGCAGCGCGGCCTGACCGTGTAACGCGGTCTCTCTCGCGTCATTGCGAGGAGCGCAGCGACGAAGCAATCCAGACTGCCTCTGCGGAAAGATTCTGGATTGCTTCGCTGCGCTCGCAATGACGATGGGGTTGGCAACCTACGCAGTCTTCGCGGCTTTCAGCCCAAGCCGTTGCTCGACCTCGTCGCGCATCAGGAATTTCTGGATCTTTCCGGTCACGGTCATCGGAAACTCGTCGACGAATTCCACGTAACGCGGAATTTTGTTGTGGGCGATCTGGCCGTCGCAGAAGGCGCGCACCTCTTCCATCGTCAGCGTCTCGCCGGACCTGACGCGGATCCAGGCGCAGAGCTCCTCGCCATAGCGGGTATCCGCAACGCCGAAGATCTGCACGTCCTGAATCTTGGGATGGCGATAGAGAAATTCCTCGATCTCGCGGGGATAGAGGTTCTCGCCGCCGCGGATCACCATGTCCTTGATGCGGCCGACGATGTTGCAATAACCCTGGTCGTCGATGATGGCGATGTCACCGGTATGCATCCAGCCGTTGGCGTCGAGCACATCCGCGGTCTTCTCCGGCTCCTCCCAATAGCCCAGCATCACGCTGTAGCCGCGGGTGCAGAGCTCGCCCCGTTCGCCGCGCTTGACGATCTTGCCGTCGAGATCGACGATTTTGACCTCGACATGCGGATGGATTCGTCCGACCGTCGAGACGCGGCGGTCGAGCGGATCGTCGACGGCGCTCTGGAAGCTGACCGGGCTCGTCTCGGTCATGCCATAGGCGATCGTGACCTCGCCCATGTTCATCTCGCTATTGACGCGCTTCATCACTTCGATCGGGCAGGGTGCACCGGCCATGATGCCGGTGCGCAGCGATGTCAGATCGAAGCTTGAGAATTCGCCGTGGTCGAGTTCGGCGATGAACATCGTCGGCACACCGTACAGCGCGGTGCATTTTTCCTGCTCGATCGTCCGCAGCGTCGCCAGCGGATCAAACCCTTCGCCGGGATAGACCATCGTCGCGCCGAGCGAGACGGAGGCGAGGTTGCCCATGACCATGCCGAAGCAATGATAGAGCGGCACCGGAATGCAGATGCGGTCTTGTTCGGTCAGGCGCATCGCGCGGCCGACGAAATAGCCGTTGTTGAGAATGTTGTGATGGGTCAGCGTCACGCCCTTGGGCGATCCCGTCGTTCCGCTGGTGAACTGGATGTTGACGGCATCGTCGAATTGCAGGGAGGCACCGAGCGCGGCGAGCTGTTCGCGATGCAGGGGTCCGCCCATGACGGCGACCTCCTCGATTGGGATCGTGCCCGGGCAGGCAGGGCCGCCGATCTGGATCACGATGCGCAAGGCCGGCAGCCGCGCGGCGCGCAATTGCCCGGGCTTGGCGCTCGCAAGCTCCGGCAACAGCGTGTTGAGCATGTCCATGTAGTTGCTGGTCTTGAACGCCGTCGCGGTGACGATGGCGCTGCATCCGACCTTGTGAAGCGCGAATTCCAGCTCGCTCAGCCGGTAGGCCGGATTGATCGTCACCAGGATGAGACCGGCCTTGGCGGCAGCAAACTGGGTCAGGGTCCATTCCGGCCGGTTCAGCGACCAGATGCCGATCCGTTCGCCGCGTTCGAGGCCGAGCGCGACAAAGCCGGCCGCGAGCGCATCGACCCGCGCGGCAAACTCCGTCCATGTCCACCTCACGCCGTGGCTGGGCGAGGCCAGCGCCTCGCGATCGCTCCAGCGTCGCGCGGCCTGATCGAGGCTGCGCCCGATCGTGTCGCCGAGCAGCGGCGTGTCGGAGATGCCGCAAACGTAACTGTCGGCTTTGTCTGCCAAGATCGTGTCCTCCAGTCAGGTGCGTGGACGGCCGGGACAACAAGCCCCGCCGTCACGCGTCGTGAGAGCTAGGCGCGCCTTAGGCCGCTTTCTGCCCGCTGCCGGCATCGAGCCCGGCATAAACGCCGCGCTCGAAGCCGGCAAAAGCCTCGAGACACTTTGCATCGGCGAATGGCAGCAGCTGCATCAGGATCACGCCGGTGACGTCGCGCGCCGGGTCGATCCAGTAGTAGGTGTTGGCGAGGCCGGCCCAGGCGAGGCTGCCCGCGCTGCGCCCCTCGGCGGTCTTCGCGGTGTTGATCATGAAGCTGAGGCCCCACTTCTTCACCTGCTCCGGATAGAGATCGACGTCGTTGGTGTACATCGGCGCCGCCGTGGTCATCTTGCCCATGGCGAGGTCGCCGATGTGGTTCTGGCCCATCGTCGCGATGGTCTCGGCCTTCAGCACCTGATTGCCGTTGCCCCGGCCCTTGTTGAGGATCATCTGGGTGAACCTGATGTAATCGGCCGCGGTCGAATAAAGGCCGCCGCCACCCATGTGGAATTCGGGCTCCTGTTCGAGCTCGAACGGGATCGCAGCGAGCTGGCCATCCTCGCCGCGCGCATGCATGCCGACCAGGCGCTTGCGCATGTCGGCGGTGATCTTGAAAGCGGTATCGCTCATGCCGAGCGGTGCGAACAGATTGTCGCGCAGATAGGCATCGAGGCGCTTGCCGCTGGCGGCTTCCACGGCCTTGCCGACGAAATCGATATTGGTGCCGTATTCCCAGCGCGTGCCGGGGTCGGTCATGATGGGCGTCTTCAACGCCGCGTTCTGGCAGGTGGTGATGGCGGGGATGCCCTTCTTGTCCAGATAGATCGCGAGATCGCCGTTCCACATGTTGTAGCAGAAGCCTGCCGTGTGGGTCATGAGCTGGCGCAGCGTGATCGGCCCCTTGGCCGGCCGCAGCTTGGCCTCGCCCTTGGCATCGAAACCTTCGAGCACCTGCGGCTTGGCGAGATCGGGCAATACCTCGCCGATCGGCGCATCCAGCGACAGCTTGCCTTGCTCGACGAGCTGCATCGCGCCTGCCGATGTCACCGCCTTCGTCATCGATGCGATCCAGAACACGCTGTCGGCGGTCATCGCATCCGGCTTGGACAGGTCGCGTTTGCCGAACGCGCCCTGATACAGCACGTCAGTACCGCTGGCGGCGATGGCGACGACGCCGGGAATCTCCCTGGCTTCGCTCTTCTGGCGCAGAATCTGATCGATCTCAGCTTTGCCTTGCATCCGCGTTTCCTCCGGTTTGATTATTGTTGGCAGCGATCGATTGTCCTCCCACGTGCGCCGCGCGGCAAGCACATCCACATACCTGCCGCGGTCGCGATGTCGTGACTTGACGGTCGGCTCCCCGCGCACGACGACAATAGGCAGAACCGCAACACGCAGTCACAATCTTCGGTGGATGTCCGCAACCAGCCGTGACCTTGGATGGGCCTGGGCGAAATGTTTCGAAAGTTTTCGAGCACTTGAAACATTTTGTGAGTTGTGGCGTTCAGCACCGGGCCCAATCGCGGGCCAACGTTAAGACTTGATGCAAATTTGGCGGCCGCCCACCGGCCGCGAGGGGGACCTCAGATGATTTCGACCTGGAGCGAATGGAAGCGCTATCCCCGTCCCGGACGGGGCGAGAACCTGGAAGCGCCGATCGCGCCTGGGATCTACGAGGTCCGTATCGCCGGCACCGGTGCGCTCTATTCGTTCGGCGCGGTCGACAATCTGGCGCAGGCGCTGGCGCTGTTGCCGGTCGGTTCAAAGTCATGGTTCGGCCGCCGCAATGCGTCCGATGTCCCCGATCTCGAATACCGGACCTGCGCGACCTCCTCGAAGGCCGACGCCAAGGCCGCCGCCGAGCGCATGATCGGGCGGCGCGAGACCTATCTGAGCGGCGCGGCGTAAGTCCGCCGCTCCGAGCCTGGCTCCCAGCAGATGTGCGTTGCGGGACGGTGCATTGCGCGCCGCTTCTCCTTATATTCCGGCCGAACCGGAACAGCCCGCAAAAGCCCCGCAGGAGCAACGCCATGACCCCGACCGCCGCCGCACGTGCCCAGCACGCCACGTCCAATCTGCGCGACCGGTTGAAGGACCCGTCGCTGCTGAAGGAGGCCTGCTACATCGACGGCGCCTGGGTCGGCTCGCCGGTCTTCGCCGTCAACAATCCCGCGACCGGCGTCGAGCTCGCAAAGGTTCCGCAGCTTTCGGCCGATGACGCCACCAAGGCGGTCGAGGCCGCCGAACGCGCCTTCCCGGCCTGGGCCAAGCACACTGCCAAGCAGCGCTCCAATATCTTGCGCAAATGGTTCGAGCTGATCATCGCCAATCGCGAGGACCTCGCGCTGATTCTCACCTCCGAGCAGGGCAAGCCGCTCGCCGAAGCGCTCGGCGAGGTCGACATCGGCGGCGCCTATGTCGAATTTTTCGCCGAGGAGGCCCGCCGCGTTTATGGCGAGACCATTCCGACGCAGCGGCCGGATGCGCGCTTGCTCGCGATCAAGCAGCCGATCGGTGTCTGCGGCGCCATCACGCCGTGGAATTTCCCGAACTCGATGATCACGCGAAAGGTTTCGCCGGCGCTTGCGGCCGGGTGCACCGTGGTGCTGAAGCCCGCCAATGAAACGCCGCTGTCGGCGCTGGCGCTTGCCGCGCTCGCGGAGAGAGCCGGCGTGCCCAAGGGCGTGTTCAACATCATCACCGGCGATGCAGCGCCGATCGGCAAGGTGCTGTGCGAGCATCCGGCCGTGCGTTTCGTCGGCTTCACCGGCTCGACCGCGGTCGGCAAGATTCTCTACCGGCAGGCCTCCGTCGGCGTGAAGCGGCTCGGGCTCGAGCTCGGCGGCAACGCGCCGTTCGTGGTGTTCGACGACGCCGATATCGATGCGGCGGTCGAAGGCGCCATCGTCTCGAAATACCGCAACATGGGCCAGACCTGCGTCTGCGCCAACCGCATCTACGCCCAGGACAAGATCTACGACGAGTTCGTGCAGAAGCTGTCGAAGAAGGTCGCGGCGATGAAGATCGGCGACGGCACGGAAACCGGCGTCACGCAGGGCCCGCTGATCAATTTGAAGGCGGTCGACAAGGTCGAGCGCCACATCGCCGATGCCGTCAAGCGGGGTGCCAAGGTCGTCACCGGCGGCAAGCGCAGCGAGCTCGGGCGCTCGTTCTTCGAGCCGACGGTGCTCTCCGACGTCAAGCCGGATTCGCTGGTGGCGCAGGAGGAAACCTTCGGCCCGCTCGCGCCGGTGATCCGCTTCAAGGACGAGGCCGACGTGATCGCGATGTGCAACGCCTCCCCGTTCGGATTGGCGTCGTACTTCTACTCCCGCGATCTCGGCCGCGTCTGGCGTGTCGCCGAAGCGCTGGAATCCGGCATGGTCGGCGTCAACACCGGCCTGATCACCACCGAAGTCGCGCCCTTCGGCGGCGTCAAGGAGAGTGGCCTCGGCCGCGAAGGCTCGCATCACGGCATGGAAGAATATGTCGAGATCAAATACGTGATGATGGCGGGGGTGTAGGGCTCGCTATCATTCACGGATGTGATGAACGCAATGCCCCCTCCAGGGTCGTCCTGGCGAAAGCCAGGACCCATTACCCCAGCGAGGCGTTTGGCGAAGATTGGTGGTCCGGTACGTCCACCGCCTGCGATAGATAGATTCCGCGGTATGGGTCCCCTGAGTTCACAAACGAAGTGCAACACTTCCATCTGGAGGTGTTGCCATGGGGCGGACTTACAAACAGC